>CAIRBY010000878.1 GCA_903876865.1 uncultured Acidobacteriia bacterium | reverse complement strand
CTGATCCATTGATCGTGGCCGAACGGGAAGCCGCCTTCGAAATAGGCCTGAATTTCCGGCGAGCGGCTCGCCACGAACCACGACCCATCGGGGTGCTGAGTCCGCAGCAGATACTGCACGCCACGCTGGTAGGCCGGCGTCGCCGTCCTGATGCCGCCCGCCGAGGCCAGCGCATAGAGCGTTTCGCCGGTCGCATAGGCATCGCTCGCCAGGCCATCGTTCGGCCGCCATCCGCCATCGGGTTGCTGCCTGGCCAGAATTGCCTTCGCCAGTTTGCCCAGCAGCGCCGCATCCGCGCCGGCCCAGTGCAGGCCGAGCAGTTGCATGTTGCGATCTTCCGCCGTGGTGGCCACCGCCGTCTCCAGCCAGTGGCGCGCCTTCTCCACCCGCGCCTTCATCTCCACGCCCCGTCCGGGCGTGCCGTATACCTTGAGCGCCCGCAGGCAAACCGCGGTGCGGAAGATGTCCCCTTCCTCGCCCGGCGGACGCGCCGATGCGCCCACGTGCCAGGCTCCGCTCTCGTACTGGGACGCCGCAATGTTCGCCACCATCCCGTCCGTGGTGCGGTCCGGTTGGTAGTTCCACTCCGCGAAGCCCACCAGCGGATAGGCCACCTGTTCCATCGCGCCCGGCGCATCGAAGCGTTCGTAGAAGGGCTCGGGCGGGTAGACGGTTTTCACCATGTTGAGGCGTTCGGCGGCGGCTTTCATGTCCACGGTCAAGCCCTTGGCGCGCGCCACTCCGGTGGCCAGGTCGGTCATGCTCTGCGCGTGGCAGGAGACGCAACCGCTGGCCGCGAAGAACTGCCAGCTGGATTTTTCGATCAGGCCCAGTGTCTTCTCCACCGAGGGTCTGAGTTGCGCGAGGTCGATTCGCGCAGTCGCGGGAGATGCAGTCGCAGGAGGTGCAGGCGCGGCGCCCGGTTGGGACTTGAGCAGTTGCAGTCCGGGCTTCAGCCCCATCTTGCGCGCCATGTCGGCGGCGGTGGCGCCGCTATCGCTCTTCACGTCTACCGTTGCGCCATGCGCGAGCAACATGCGGATCAGCGCCGGATCCTGATGATCGGTGGCCACGGAGAGCATCAGGGAGGTGATGCCGCGCACGTCCTTCGCATTTACGTTGGCGCCGGCATCGAGCAGCGTGCCGATCAGTTCCGGCGGACCAAAGCCCGCGGCCATCAGGAGCGGCGTGAGCAATCCGAATTTCGAGGGGCCGTTCTTCGAAGGCAGGCCCATCACCGGCGCGCTGGTCGCGTTCACTTTCGCACCCCTGGCCAGTAGCAGTTTGGTGGCCGCCACGTTGCCGTGCCACCCGGCCGCGATCATCAGCGGCGTGATGCCCGCCATATCGGCTGCGTTCACATCCACGCCCGCGTCGATCAGGGTGCGCATCGTCTCCAGGTCGTTGCCCAGCGCCGCCGCGCGCAGGGTCGTGTTCTTGAACATGTCCATCGCCTTGACGTCGGCGCCCTTCTCGATCAGCAGGCGGACAATTGCGGCCGAGTGGTCGCTCATCGCCGCCACCAGCAGCGCCGTCCGCCGCCGTTTGCTGGCCAGGTTGACATTGGCGCCGTGCTTCGTCAGCAGGCGCACTTTCGCCAGGTCGGTGGCGGACCAGATCAGCGCGGTCGAGCCGAATTCGTTCTGCACGTTGACGTCCGCGCCGTTGTCGATCAGGTACTGCATCGCCTGGAGCGAGCCTGTCGCAGCCGCGTACATCAGCGGCGTTTCGCCGCGGGTGTCCTTCAGGTTGACCGCGTCTTTGCCAGCCGCCACCAGCGCCTTTAACTTCGCCAGGTCGTTGCCGCGGATGGCGTTATAGAGCGCATCGCTCGAGTTCCCATTGGCCGCCGCCGGCTGGGCGGATGCCGGATTGGTATGCGTGAAGGCAAGCGTGAACGCAAGCACTGCGATCTTGAATATGAGTCGTTTCATTCCGGTCTTCTCCGTGCAGTGGGCGAGCAGAATCGGGGCTTCCAGAGAATCACCCGACTTTAGGCCAGTATACGATCAAATGCGCGCCTCCGATTCCCGCTCTTCCCGCCGCGTGCTACAACTACAAACGGATACCGCCATGACCTACTTCGAGCAGCATCAGGCCGATTTTCTCGAAGGCCTCAAGACCTTCCTCCGCATTCCCAGCATCAGCACCCTCCCCGAGCACAAGCTCGACGTCCGCCGCGCCGCCGAATTCGCCGTCAGCGAGTTGCGCGCCGCCGGCATGACCGCCGCCGGCTTGATTGAAGGCGATGGCAACCCCCTGGTCTATGCCGAATGGCTCGGCGCGCCCGGCAAGCCTACCATCCTTTTCTACGGCCACTATGACGTGCAGCCGCCCGACCCGCTCGATGAGTGGAAGTCGCCCCCCTTTGAACCCGAAGTCCGCGGCGACAACATCTACGCCCGCGGCGCCTGCGACGATAAGGGGCAGGTCTACATCCAGATCAAAGCCGTGGAGGCGCTGCTCAAGACCACCGGCAAGCTCCCCGTCAACGTGAAGTTCCTGCTCGAAGGCGAGGAAGAGACCGGCGGCGAACACATCGAGGCCTACGTCAAGACCAAGCCGCCGCGCCTTGCCGCCGATGCCGCCGTGGTCTGCGATACCGAAATGTTCGCGCCCGAACTGCCCACCATCTGCGTCGGATTGCGCGGCCTCGTGTACTACGAACTGATCGTGCAGGGCGCAGATCACGATCTGCACTCCGGCGTCTATGGCGGCGCCGCGCCCAATCCCATGCAGGCCATGGCGGAGATCATCTGCGCGCTGAAAGATCGCGACGGCCACATCCTCATCCCCGGCTTCTACGACCGCGTCACGCCGCCCTCCGCCAAGGAGCGCGAAGCCTGGTCGCGCCTGCCGCTGGATGAGAAGGAGTACACGGAAAAGGAGATGGGCGCGCGCGAACTCGTGGGCGAACCAGGCGTGCCGTTGCTCGAGCGCGTGTGGGCCCGACCCACGCTCGAAGTCCACGGCATTCGCGGCGGCTTCACGGGCGAAGGCGCGAAAACCGTGATCCCCGCCCGCGCCGTGGCCAAGATCAGCACCCGCCTGGTGGGCGATCAGGATCTGGCGGAATCGATCGCGCAGACACGGGCCGCCGTGCAGGCTGCCTGCCCGCGCGGCGTCACCGCCGAACTGAAACTGCTGAGCGCCGGCGCACCCTCGCTCACCAATCCCGACAACCGCTTCATCCACGCCGCCGCGCAGGCCCTGGAAGAGACCTTCGGCAGCCCCACCGTCTACATCCGCTCCGGCGGTTCGATCCCGATCGTCGGCGTCTTCGACCGCTACCTGGGCATCCCCAGCGTGATGATGGGCTTCGGCCTCCCGGACGACAATCTGCACGCCCCCAACGAGAAGTTCCACCTGCCGAACTTCTACCGCGGCATCCAGACCGTCGCCCGCTACCTCGAAATCCTAGGCGCAGCCTCGTAGGACAGGCCTCCCGGCCTGTCCCAGGCTGATCAGCCTTTCCCTGCCCGATCCCACCAGCCTTTCGCGTGGTGCAGATCGGCTTTGTCTGCGCGGGGCGCCCCCGAGTTGCTTTCCCGCCCCGCTTTCCCCCCCCGCCCGCGTTCGACCCGCCAACCAGGCGCGTTCGCCCTCTACCGCCAGTACCCGCGGCGGAAGCGCCAGTGCCGTCCCTCTTCCCGCCACGTGCCCGCCACCCACACCGAATGCGGACGCGGCGGACGCATCCACGCTCCCGCTACCCAGAACCACCGCCCGCCGCGCCAATCCCAATAGCCGTCCGTCCACACGTAGCCCGGTCCCGGCGCGTACCCCATCGCGCCGTACCGCGGCGGCGGTGGTGGACCGTAGTGAGCCACGTACGCGTTCGCCGCGCATCCGGTCAACACCGAGCCCAACAGCGCGCCCGTCATCAGTAGCAGTTTTTTCATTTCACCTGCCTCCTGCACTGTCAAACGCGTTGCCCCCGCGGCGAGTTGCTTGTCTAAATAATTGTTAACGTTACAACCATTTAATCCGCCCCGAGGCGGCCTTTTCAAGTTCGCCGAATTCCCGCCGATAAGCACTATGACGCCGCGAATCGCACATGATTTCTCTGAAGCAACACATCGACCGGCTGGATCGCCGGCAGGGGGACCTGCTCCAATCCACGCTGGAAGCGTGCCGAGCGCTGGTGGTTTCCTTCGGCGATAGCGGGGCTCGAGTCTGCCCCTCGCTCGGCGCCGAGTTTCAGCACAATCTGATCTCGCTCGCCGCGGAACTCTCCGCCGAAGCCGCCCCGGAACAGGTCGGCGTCACCGGGCGCAGGTTGGAGCAAGAGGTCGCAGGCTGGGGCGACCGCGCCAGTGAATACTATCGTCAGAAGGCCGACGAGATCCGCGAGATCATGCTCACCATGACCGAGGCCGCGCGCTCCGTCAGCGAGCGCGACCAGCAATACAAGACCCGGTTCGGCGATGTCAGCGCGCGCCTCCAGACCATCGGCAATCTCGACGACCTCAGCCAGATCCGCAGCCTGGTCAAACAGAGCGCCACCGACCTGCGCAGTTGCGTGGACCGCATGGTCGCAGATGGCGCCCAGACCAATGCCCGCCTCCAGGCCCAACTCACCGCCTATCAGGACCGCCTCCTCGAAGCCGAGCGCCTCTCTTCCACGGACCCGCTGACAGGCCTCGCCAACCGCGCCGGCATGGAGCGCGAACTGCAAAACCGTATCCGCGCCGCGCGCCCCTTCTGCCTGCTCGTGATCGATCTCAACGGCTTCAAGGCGCTCAACGATACCCACGGCCATCTCGCCGGCGATGCTCTCCTGAAATCCTTCGCCTCGGAGTTTCGCGCACAGTTCCGTCCCCTGGATGCCGTCGGCCGCTGGGGTGGCGACGAATTCGCCGCGCTCCTCGATTGCCCGCTCACAGAGGCCCAAAGCCTGATCGAGCGGATGCGCAAATGGATCTTCGGCGAGTACACCATTCCCGTCAACGGCGCGCCCCACAAACTCAAGGTCTCTGCCGCCGTCGGACTCGCCGCGTGGCAGCCCGGCCAGACGCTGGAGCAGATCTTCAGCGACGCCGATCAGGCCATGTACGCCGACAAATCCGCCAGCCGCCGCACGCCGTGAGGCCTCGCAGTCGGTCATCACCGCTACACCTGCCTCGCTTTCCGCCGCCACGCCAGTCGCGCCGGGAAGAACAGCAGCCCGCCCCAAACCAGCAGCCACGGACCCCACGAGAGCACCAGAATCACAAAGCCCGTCAAACTGTCGGCCACGTTCCTGTACCCGTCCACCGCCGCATTCCGCATCCGTCCCATAGCCGAAGGCGCGGCTACCTGCAAGTGCGCCTTGTACTCTTCATTCACGCGAACTTCGAGCGTGGCGAAGTCGATCCGGTCGCCCAGTCCCTTCCGCTCCGCCTGCATGCGTTCGATCTCGCCGCGCACCCGGTCCATCTCCTTCTCCACCGCCAGTACGTCCGTGATCTTGCCCGTGCTGCGCCGCAGAATCTCCGCCAACCGGCCTTCCGTATTCCGCGCGTTCCCGAGGCGCGCTTCCAGGTTCACCACCTGCTGCGTGACCTCCTCGCCGCCCTGCTGCTCGCTCTCCACCCGCCCCAGTTTGCGCACTTCCGCGAGCGCCGCATCGAGTTGCGCCGAGGGCACGCGCAGCGTCGCTTGCAGCGTCTGCCCCGCATCGGCCGGCGACCCCACCGTCATGCTGCCGATGTGCCCGCCGTGCCGCTTCAACACCTCTTCCAGCGAGGCGCGCGCTTTGGCGAAATCCGTGGTCGTCAGCGTGATCTGCGCCGTGCGAATGATGAGCGGGGCCAGTGGGGCCTGTGCCATTGCCGTGTCCCCGGCCAGCATGCCCTTGCTGGCGAACCGCGCGGGCGTGGCCGGCAGTTCCCTGGCCTCCTGCGCGCCCCCCACCGGCTGCTGCAGCGCCGCGAACCGCTCCAGTTGCCCGAACTCCTGTTTGGGGCGGTTCATCAGCACCAGCACAATTCCCGCCGCCGCCAGTCCCGCCGCCCATTTCCAGCCGCTCCACCACTGCGCCGGCCGCGCCCGCTCCGCTTTCGTCTCCGGGGTGCGCGCACCCGTGGTCAAGTCTTCCCTGTCGATCGTCTGCATATTGAACCTACCTGCCTACCCGGGTAATGCCGCGAGCCGCCCGGAACTTCGCGCTGCCGGGAATTATTTTCCACGCGCCATCGCGCTACCCTCTCCTGGCCGCGAGCCGTCAAAATAGGATCATGCGCACCGCCGTCCTCGCCTGTCTGCTCGCCTGCCTGCCCCCTGCATCAGCCCAGACGGACCTGCTACCCGCCTTCGAAGCCGCTTCCGTCAAACCCAACCACTCCGGCAGCGGATCCTCCTCCAGCCATACGCGCCCAGCGAACCTCCAACTGGTCAACATGTCCCTGCGCAGTATCATCACCATGGCGTATGGGCTGAAGGACTACCAGCTCACCGGCCCCGACTGGCTGAACTCGGAGAGCTTCGACGTCGTAGCCAAGGGCGCCGCGGGCACTACCGATAAGCAGCTGTTGCTGATGTTGAGGGATCTGCTGCGGGAACGCTTCAAGCTCGCAGCGCACCACGAAACCAAAGCCCACGCGGTTCTGGCCCTGCTTCCCACAAAAGCCGGGTTCCCGCTCAAGCCGGTAGCTGCCGCGGAAGGGGACGGTGGCAGCACCAATAGCAACAGCGATGAGAAGGGCGGGGAGCTGAAAGCCACGCAGATCTCGCTGGCGCGCCTGGCGGAATGGCTCTCCGGGCGCCTGCGCGAACCGGTGCTGGATATGACGGGCATCCCCGGCGTCTTCGATCTGAACTTGAAGTACTCCCTGGAAAGCGATCAGGTCGATTACGGTACGGCCCGCTACCCCGTCCTCCCCCTCGCCCTGCAGGAGCAACTCGG
>CAIRBY010000877.1 GCA_903876865.1 uncultured Acidobacteriia bacterium | reverse complement strand
GGCGGCGACGGCGCGGAAGGTAGGAGAGGCGGTTTCGCCTGTCAACTCTTTGGGCGTGCGGGGTTGGCAGGCGGAAACGCCTGCCCTACAAGGGCACCGAGCAGGAGATCTCGTCTATCGTATCGGCGGGCGGGGTGGTGTGGCGAGTTGGGAATGGCGGCGACGGCGCGGAAGGTAGGACAGGCGGTTTCGCCTGTCAACTCTCTGGGCGTGCGGGGTTGGCAGGCGGAAACGCCTGCCCTACAAGGGCTGGAGGCTGGGTTGACAGGGGCGCGGGGGCTTGAGCATAATCGCTGCATTCCTATGCGCTGCGCCGTGGTGCTGACGATTGCCGGGTGGTTGTGCTGCGCGGGGGGCGCACAAGGGATTACGCGGCGGGCGCTGCTGGTGGGGATTTCCAAGTACAGCGAACCGGCGGGGATTCCGGCGGCGTGGCAGCCGACAGGGCTGCGTCCGGCGCCGGTGCGGGGAGTGTTTCAGGCGCGCGCGCTGCCGCAGCTGGAAGGTCCGGTGGCGGATGTCTACTCGATGCGCGACCTGCTGGTGCAGAGCTTCGACTTCAAGCCGCCCTCGGCCAGCCTCTCGCAGCGGGAGAGCGACGACGTCCAGATTCTGATCAATGAAAACGCCACGGCGGAGCGCATCCTGACGCTGCTGAAGACGCACCTGATCGACAAGGCGAAGCCCGGGGACATCAGTGTGTTCTACTTCGCGGGGCACGGTTCGCGGATCCGCAACGAGCGTTCGGAAAAGCCGGGGCGGCTGGATGTGACGATGGTGCCGGCGGATTATGCGCTGGGGGTACCGGCGATCCGCGACAAGGAGTTGGCGCGGATTTACCGGCAGGTGCCGGAGGGCGTGTCGCTGACGGTGATTCAGGACAACTGCTACAGCGGCGGCGGGGCGCGGGCGGCATCCCCGGTGCTGCGTTCGCGGGATCTGCCGGACGATGCGCGTACGGTGGCCGATCCGCCGGACGAAGAGAACGGGAGGCTGCTGCCATACCCGGACCAGCAGAAGAACGCGGTGCTGATTCTGGCCGCGTCGCAGCCCGACCAGGTGGCGCTGGAAATGAACATGGGCGCGGAGGCGGGCTATCGCGGCGTATTCACCTACGCGCTGGTGAAGACGCTGCGGAATGCGGCGATGCACGAGCGGGTCGATGAACTCTTCCGCAAGCTGCGCGCTTACATGGGCATGGAGCGGCAGGAGCCGGTGGTCTCCGGGAGGGGGCGGCTGGAGAAGGATCTCTTCGGGCAGCAGGCGATTGCGGCGAGCAGCATCCACGCGATCGTGCGTGCGCGGAGCGGAGCCACGGTGCAGTTGGAGGGCGGGATCGCGAGCGGGATTCGGGTAGGGTGCGTGCTGAAGCGCGATCGCTCTGAGTCCGGGGGCGCGGAGAGCGGCGGCGCGGCGGTGCGGCTGCGCGTGAAGCAGACGGTGGAGCTGAACTCCTCGATAGCGGAAGTGGTGGATGGCGCGGGCGCGGAGCAGGTTCAGAAGGGCGACCGGTTTCTGGTGGAGGCGTTCGCGGCGCCGCCGGGTCCGCCGTTCCGCGT
>CAIRBY010000876.1 GCA_903876865.1 uncultured Acidobacteriia bacterium | reverse complement strand
GGTCCACCACAGCGATCATCTGATATTGGGCGGCGGCGATTCCGGCCTGCCAGGCCTTGGCCGGGTCGGTGGTTTCGGCATCGAGCACGAGCAGGCGGATGGGTTCGCGCGAGACATAGTAGCCGCGGATGCGGACGCCAGGGAGTTCCGGGGCGGCGGTGCGCTCTTCGCGCACGAGGCGCAGGTCTTCCGTCCAGCCGGCCACGCTCCTCACCACGAGCACGACTTCGTGGGCGCCATAGTGTAGGTCGAGCAGGCGGCGCACGTGGGCGCGGCGGCGGTCGGAAGCATCGGGCGCGACACAGACCACGGAGATGCCGGGGGCGGCGGCGGATTTGAGGAGCACGCTGTCAAAATCCGGCGAGGCGCCTTGGGGCGCACTGCGCAGGGCGAGGCTGCCCTTGATGACAGAGGCGAGTTTGGTGACGGCGAGCGCGAGCAGAATGGCCACCATCAGGCCCAGCACTGCGAAAGCGATCATGCGCCACTCCTCATGCGCGCCAGGGCTTCAGTAGCTGCCATGGCGGTAGCTTCGTTCGGGCTCTCGGCGAGTTCCTGGAGCGTCTGCCAGCCTTCGGGGGGCATGGCGGCGAGCGCCTGAGCGGCATGGCGGGCCAGTTCCAGGTCTTCGCGGCGGAGGCTGGCGGCGAGTTCGGGGAGCCAGTCTTTCATCTTCTGCCGCCCCATGGCGATGATGGCGAGGGCGCGAATCTCCTTATCGGAATTCTGCAGGCCGCGCACCAGGGTGCGGCGGGCTTCCAGATCGACGGGCAGAAAGGCGGCGAGGCGGAAGGCGAGCAGGCAGACGCGGCGATCGTGATGCTCCATGAATTCGCTGAGGCGCTCCAGGGGAATGGCGCGTTCCCAGGCGGCGAGAATTTCCAGTGCGGCGGCGATTTTGGGGGCTTTGCCGGAGCGCAGCACTTCGCGCAAGGGCCCCGCGACCAGAGCGAGCGCGTGAGGGCGCAGATCTTCGGTGAGCACGGTGCGGACGAGCAGGTTGGGGCCGATGGCGAGTTCGAAGAGGCGGGAGAGTTCCGGGCCGCCGCCAGAGAGCGCGAGGCCGCGGCAGGCGAAGAGGCGCACCTCTTCATCGGGATCCGCCAGCGATTCGAGCAGCAGTTCTCCGGCGACGCGGCGGCAGGGTTCGTAGACGCAGGCAAAGGCGAGGCGCGAGACGGCTTCGCGGCGTTTCAGCACGTCGCGGGAGCGGCTCTGCTCGCACCAGCGATGGACCAGGCCGAGATCGAGCGTGAGGCGGCAGAGGCGATCGCGGGCGCTGCCGCCGACGGCGCCCTGAAAGAGCAGGATGCAGGCCTCGACATCTTCCGGGTTGGCGGCCATGGCGGCGCGGAGGCGGGTGTCATCGGGGCTGCCGGCGACGAATTCGACGAGGTGATCCTGCAGTTCCGGGCGGATCGCGGCGGAGGCGGAGGCGCGGGCGCGCGCGGCGGCGGCGCGCCGGGTCACGACCGAGAGCAGGCCGAGCAGGAGGAAGAGGCAGGCCACGAACAGGCCGGTAGCCGCCAGGAGCACGGTGTGCGCGGCAGAGGATGCGAACGCGTCCGTCATGTTCGCGCTCAGCGCCCCAGCAGGCGCTTGAGGCGCGCCAGCAGTTCCATGGGGCTGAAGGGCTTGACGATGTAATCGTCCGCGCCCAGGGTGAAGCCGCGCAGGATATCGTTTTCACGCTGCCGCGCGGTGAGCAGGACGATGCGCATGTTGAGCGCCTCGGCGCGAATCGCGGCGAGCACTTCGTAGCCATCCATGCCGGGCATGTTGACGTCGAGAATGGCGGCGTGCGGCTTGATGGTACGGGCGCTTTCGAGGGCTGAGGGGCCATCGGAGGCGGTGAAGCAATCCATGCCGAAGTTTTCGAGCGCCATGCGCACGAGCGCGAGCGCGGTGGCATCGTCATCCGCGATGAGGATGCGGGGACGGCCGGTGATGACGGTAGCAGCCTGATGGAGGGGCGCGGCGGGCCGGACGTGGGTGAGGGCGAGGCTGAGGCGCACCAGGGCTTCCTCTGGCTGCCAGCTATCCATCAGATATTCGAGGGCGAGGCCCTGCGCGGCGGGGTCGAGCGAGAGCAGATCGTCGCGGCTGCCGACGAAGACGGTGGGGAGTTTGGCGGCGGAGGCGGGGTGGAGCCAGGGTGAATCCGCGGTATCCGGGCGGACATAAGCGACGACCAGATCGCAACCTAGCTGGACGGCGGTTTCGGGTGACGAGGCAAGCTCGAAGAAGTGGGCTTTGGCCTGGGCGCGTTCGAGGGCGACGCAGAGGCGCTGAGTCTCATGCGCGGGCAGCCCCACGATGGCGACGCTCTTGCCGGAGAGGGTTCCGACGATCGCCTCCGGCACGGCGGCATCGCGGGCTTCGCGGGGAGAAGAGAAGCCGAGGACGAGATTGGTGAGAGACTCACGCAATTGCGCGGTATCGACGGGGCGCTCCTGGAGCTGGGCTTCGATTTCACGGGCGAGGCGGCCGAGCGCGGTATAGCCGAGCAAGCCGCTGGTGCCGACCCACTGATGCACGATGCGGGCTGCCTCATTGGCATTGAACGGGCCATCGAGATCGAGCAGGAGTTGGCGGGCGCGGTCCTGGCCCTCCTGGAGGAAGCGGCGGCGCAGCGCCTGCATTTCCGCGGCGGGAATGCGTTCGCGTTCGGATTCCGGGAGGGGCACGGGCACCTCGGATTCCTCGCTGTGGATGATGAGTTGGCGGATGCGATCGCCGAGGGAGCGCGTGTCGATGGGTTTGGTGATGTAGCCGGCGCAACCGGCATCGATGGCCTTCTGTTCATCGCCCTTCATGGCAAAGGCGGTGAGGGCGACGACAGGGATGTGGCGGGTGCGCTCATCCTTCTTGATGAGGCGGGTCATCTCGAGCCCATCCATGCCGGGCAGCTGGATATCGGCGAGGATCAGGCGCGGGCGATAGCTTCGCAGCAGCTCCAAGGCCTCTTCGGCGCTGGCCGCAGTCAACACCTTATACCCTTCATTCACTAACAAAATGCGGGTTAGTTTAAGGTTTACCGGAGTATCGTCAACAATCAATATCGGCTCGCCGGCCATGTAAACGTTAGTGTACCGTAGTGTACGGGCGGGCACCCAGGGTCTTTAAGTCCCAGGGCTAACTAAGGGTAGTACGGCGGAAAAGACGCTGCCCTGGCCGGGCTGGCTGCGGACGGCGACGCTGCCGCCCTGGGCTTCCACGATGTGGCGGGTGAGGGCCAGTCCCAAGCCAGTGCCCTGCTGGGCTTTGCGGCTATTGGGCAACTGGGCGAACTCCTGGAAGAGGCGGCTGATCTCTTCGGCGGGGATGCCGATGCCGGTATCTTCGACTTCGACGCGCAGCCAGGCTGCGTCCTCGGCGGAGACGCGGAGGGTGATGGAGCCGCCTTCATCGGTGAACTTCACGGCGTTGGAGAGGTAGTTATATAAGATCTGCTTGAAGCGGGCGTGGTCGAGACTGGCCTGGAGGGTTTCAGAGATCTCCACCTCGAGGCGCAACTGCTTCTTTTCGACGAGGGGGCGGACGACATCGCGGACTTCGAGGGCGAGCGCGCGCACGTCGGCGGGCTCGGGGTGGAACTCCATGCGTCCGGCCTCGACTTTGGAGAGATCGAGGATGTCGTTGATGAGCTGGAGGAGGTGGCGGGAGCTCATCAGAATATCGCCGAGCACATCTTTCTGGTCTTCGCCGATTTCGCCGAGTTTGCCATCGTAGAGCAATTCGCTGAAGCCGATGATGCCGTTGAGGGGGGTGCGCAACTCGTGGGAGACGCTGGCGAGGAAGCGGCTCTTGGCGACGGTGGCGGTGCGGGCGGCTTCGAGGGCGCGGGCCAGCTGTTCGTTCTTGCTGCGGAGTTCGGCGGCATACTGTTCGACTTTCCGGGCGGCCTTGGAGGCCATGTTGCGCTCGGAGACATCGAGCAGGGAGCGGATGATGCCGGTGATTTGGCCGCTTTCGTTGCGGACGAGATTTTCGCGGATTTCGACGGTGAGGTGGGAGTCGTCATCGAGCACGTAATCGCGTTCGTAAGGTCCGGAATCGCGGCCGGTGCGGATGCGTTCGGCGAGTTCGGCCTGGGCCTCCTCCTGGCGCTCGGGGGAGAGGAAATCCCAGGCGCGGCGGCCCATCATCTCTTGCGGAGAGCAGCGGAAGAGCTGACAGACGGCCTGATTGAAGCGGCGGACGGTGCCTTCGCTATCCATCTCTTCGTAAGGGATGGGGGCCTGATCGAAGAGGTCGCGGTAGCGGCGCTCGCTGGCGCGGACTTCCCGCTCGCGCTCGCGCAGGAGGTAGGCGGCGTTTTCGAGCTGCTTGCCGAGGGCGCTGATTTCATCGCTGCCGGAGGGCATGGGTTCGAGCGGGATGCCATGGGCGAGGCGGCGGGCGTTCTCTTCGACGGCCTGGAGGCGGCGGACCATGCGTCCGGCGAGGAGGAGGTGGATGAAGAGGGCGCCGAGGGGTCCGAGGATGCCGCAGAGGACGACGGTGCGGAAGAGTTTGCGGCGGGCGAGATCGCGTTCGAAGCGGGCCTGGGTGAAGAGGCGTTCGTGGGACTCGCTGAGCAGATCGACCTGGGCCTGGAGGTGGCCCATGGCGGCCTTCTCGCGCTCCATGAGCGGCTCGGCGCCGGGGCGTTTGGGGGGGAGGGCGCGGAGTTGCTCGAGCAGTTGGATTTCCTCGGCGGTAAGGCGCTGGATGGTGGCGAGTTGGGGGCTGGCCACGGGCTCTTCGGCCAAGAGGGCGGCGGTGCCGGCGAGGGCCTTATCGATGGCCTGGCGCGACTGCTGGTAGAGGGCGGTGAAGCGGGCTTCGCCGGTGGCGAGGTAGGCGGAGACGGCGGTTTCGGCATCGAGCAGGGAGCTGTGGAGTTCCATCAACTCGCTGCGGGTGTTGTAGGCGCGGACGACGGTCTGATCGGCGCCGCGTACATCGCCTTCCACAATATAGATGGAGAAGAGGGCGGCAAAGAGGGCGGCCATGGGGACGGCGAGCACGGCCACGCCTTTGGCGCGCAGCGAGACGCGCCAAAAGCCGGCTCCGGACCCTCCCGCACTTCCCAGCGGCAGATTCTCCATATGGAAGTCTTATTCTAATGGAACGACGGGGCGGTGGCGCGAATTCTGGTAACGTGGGGCGCCGAATGTGTAACGGATTCAACGCAGGAAAGCGGGGGAGGGGAGTTTGGGGAGTTGGCAGGCGGAACCGCCTGCCCCACCGGGGGAGCGGAATGCGGGTGAGGGGGAGTGTGGGCAGACAGTGTGGGCAGAGAGGCGAGAAGGCGGAGCGGGCGTGATAAACTCCCTTCATGCCGCATACCCGCGATGTGCCCGATACTCCGCCGCCGTTCCTGGGCAGCTGGCGACGGGTCTACACCGCGACGCTGGTCTACCTGGTATTGATCATCTCCATCTGTTACCTGTTCACGCGGATTTACCGATGACGCCACTCGATTGGGTCGTACTGGTCACGGCCCTGGTTTCGATCATTGCTTACGGGCTCTACCGCAGCCGCGGGAGCAATACGGTGGACCGGTATCTGCTGGCCGGCAAGAGCATGCCGTGGTACGCGATGGCGCTTTCGATCATGGCGACGCAGGCCAGCGCGATCACGTTCATCTCTACGACGGGGCAGTCTTATGTGGACGGGATGCGGTTCGTGCAGTTTTACTTCGGGCTGCCGCTGGCGATGATCGTGATCTGCGCGACGGTGGTGCCGCTGTTCCACCACGCGCGGGTATACACGGCGTACGAGTATCTGGAGAAGCGGTTCGATTCGAAGACGCGGGTGCTGGCGAGCATCATTTTCCTGTGCCAGCGGGGATTTTCGGCGGGGCTGACGATCTACGCGCCGGCGCTGGTGCTGAGTGTGATTCTGGGTTGGCCGGAGCGGACGACGACGATTCTGATGGGCGCGACGGTGGTGACGTACACGGTGCTGGGCGGCATCAAGGCGGTGACGTGGAGCGATGTGCAGCAGATGGGCGTGATTCTGCTGGGGCTGGTGATTTCGCTGGTGACGGTGATCAAGCTGCTGCCGGCATCGGTGAGTTTCGGCGACGCGGTATATCTGGCGGGCGCGGCGGGGCGGTTGAACGCGGTGACGACGCACTTCGACTGGAACGACCGGTTCAACATCTGGAGCGGACTGATCGGCGGGACGTTTCTGTTTCTTTCGTACTTCGGCTGCGATCAATCGCAGGTGCAGCGGTACCTGACGGGAAAATCGATCGCGCAGAGCCGGCTCTCGCTGCTGTTCAACGCGGTGGCGAAGATTCCGATGCAGTTCTTCATCCTCTTCATCGGGGCGATGGTGTTCGTGTTCTACCTGTTCGTACAGCCGCCGGTGCTGTTTCAACATCTGGAGCTGAAGCGGATCAGCGGGATGAGCGAATTCCAGAGCACGCAGCAGCAGTATCAGCGCGCGTTCGATCAGCGTAAGCAGGCGGCGCTGGCGCTGGTGGAGGCGCACCACGCGGGGGACGCGGCTGGGGAAGAGCGGCAGAAACTGGAGTACCGGGCGGCGCAGAAGGACCTGGACGTGACGCGCGCGGCGGCGGCGAAACTGGTGGAAAAGACGGGCGGCGAAAAGGGGTTCAACGACACGAACTACATTTTTCTTTCGTTCGTGACCAAGTATCTGCCCTCGGGCCTGGTGGGACTGGTGATTGCGGTGATCTTCGCGGCGACGATGTCGGCGAGTTCGGGCGAGATCAATTCGCTGGCGACGGTTTCGGTGATCGACCTGTACCAGCGCCACTTCAAGCGGGGGGCGAGCGATGTCCACTACCTGTGGGCGTCGCGGTGGCTGACGCTGTTCTGGGGCGCGTACGCGGTGGTGTTCGCGGGATGGGCGGGGCGGCTGGGATCGCTGATTGTGGCGGTGAATAAAGTGGGCTCGCTGTTCTACGGCTCGCTGCTGGGCTGCTTCACGCTGGCGATTGTGTTCCCGAAGGTGCGCGGCACGGCGGTGTTCACGGGGATGCTGGCGGGCGAGGCGGCGATCTTCGCGACGGCGTATTTTACGGATGTCTCCTGGCTCTGGTACAACGTGATCGGGAGCGTGGTGGTGATTGTGATCGCGCTCGGGATCACGTATCTGGGGCCGGAACCGGGACCGCGGGTGGAGTTGGAACCGGACCCGCTGGAATACTGACGCACGGATTCGGAATAAGTGACTTAGCTAGTACTGCACTTAACCTTAGATACGGTACGTCCGGTACGAAGCCGCATTATACTGGTGGTCGATTGCCTCTTTAAGAGGCAAGTTCAGACCGGCCGGAGGTAGTGCAGATGAGGTCGCAGGGTTCTCTTTCGTATCGCGTGTGGGCGCCGTTGGTGGTGTTGGCGGCGCAGGCATGGGGCCAGAACGCACCGGTAGCGGTGAATGTGGATGCGGGCGCGGGCAAGCACGCCATCAGCCCGAACATTTACGGCTTCGCCTTCGGGTCCAAGAGCGATCTGGCGGCGACGAACTTCACGCTGAACCGCAGCGGCGGCAACGCCACCAGCACTTACAACTGGCAACTGAACGCGGCCAATCACGCGAACGACTGGTTCTTTGAGAGCATCCTCGACCCGCCGCAGCAGGCGGGATATGACGGCGACAGCTTCATCACGCAGACGCGCAACGCCAATGTGGGGGCGCAGCCGATGCTGACGATCCCGATGATCAACTATCTGGCGAACCTGGGGGCGGGCGGTGCGATGCGCTGGTCCTACTCGGTGGCGAAGTACGGGGCGCAGACGGGCGTGGACCCGTACCAGGCGGACGCGGGCAACGGGATCAGCGCGGCGACGGGCAAGGCGATTGTGAACAACAATCCGCTGGATGCGAACACGCCGAACTCTCCGGCGACGCAGCAGGCGTGGGTGCAGCACCTGCTGAACACGTGGGGACCGGCGGCGAGCGGCGGGCTGCGGTATTACATCATGGATAACGAGCCTTCGCTGTGGAACTCGACGCACCGGGACATCCATCCGGCGCCCTTGACTTACAGCGAGATCTATAACGCGTTTGTGAGTTATGCGGGGATGGTGCGGGCGCAGGATCCGAACGCGGTGATCGTGGGGCCGGAAGAGTGGAGTTGGTGGAGTATGTTCGTGAGCAGCCTGGACCAGACCAACGGCGCGGGCGCGGCGGGATCGGATTACAACACGCACAACCAGACCTATTACTACCCGTGGCTGCTGCAACAGTTGCGCGCGTATCAGCAGAGCACGGGTACGCAGTTACTGAATGT
>CAIRBY010000875.1 GCA_903876865.1 uncultured Acidobacteriia bacterium | reverse complement strand
CGCAAAGAAAGGCATGGGGCTTGGGGCTGCGGGGGCGGGTTTGGAGGGAGGGGCAGTAGACGGATTGATTGGGGAAAAGGCTTGGCACGCAAAGGCGCAAAGACGCAAAGAAAGGCATGGGGCTTGGGGGCGGGTTTGGAGGGAGGGGCAGCAGACGGATTGATTGGGGAAAAGGCTTGGCACGCAAAGGCGCAAAGACGCAAAGAAAGGCTTGGGGCTGCGGGGGCGGGTTTGGAGGGAGGGGCAGTAGACGGATTGATTGGGGAAAAGGCTTGCCGAGACGAATCTCGGCACGGCAGGCAGGAATGCCTGCGCCACGGGAGGGGCGGGTTTGGAGGGAGGGGCAGTAGACGGATTGGTGGGGAAAATGCTTGGAGAGGCAAGGACAGGCAAGGGGCGGGGGGATGTGGGAGTATCGGATTATGAGACCTTTCATTACCGGAATCGTGGCGGCGGTGGGGTTGGTCGCGATGGTGGGGCAGGTGGCAGGCGCGGACGGGATTCGCCGGTTCAACGTGGCGGTGATGGATTCGGCGGGGAGGGCGGCGGAAGGCGTGACGGCGGCCGATTTGGTGGTGACGGAGGGAGGCAGGGCGCAGCGTCCGGTATTCGTCAGGCGCAGTGGGGTGCAGCCGGTGCTGGTGGTGTTGGATCTGTTCAATACAACGCTGGGGGAGCGGGGCGCGCTGGTGAAGGAGACGGCGGAGGCGCTGGCGGCGATGCGGGAGACGGACCGCGTCTATCTCTACGTACTGGACCTTGCGGGAAAGCTGGATGCGGTGCACGGGCTACCGGTGAGCGAAGCGGAAGCGGCGCAGGCGCAGGGGGCGTGGGGGCGCGAGGCGGGTAGCCTGATCGAGCGGAGGTTGCGGGAGGTGTCGCGGTCGCGGGAAGTGAATCTGACGACGGGGGAGCGGGTGAAGTCGACGTACGCGGCGCTGGAACGGGCGGGCTCGATGCTGGCGGCGTTGCCGGGGAATAAGCGGCTGGCGTGGATGAGCCGGGGAGTGCCGTTGGGGTACAGGGAGAAGAGCAGAGCGACGGAGATCGATTACGGGAAGGCTCTGGACGGGCTGAGCCGGACGCTGGGCGAGTGCGGCGTCTCGGTAGCGACGATCGATCTGCCGGTGGTGCGGGGGGCAACGCCGGACGGGTTGTCCAGCAGGGAGACGCTGCGGCAGTTGGCGGCGGGCACGGGCGGGCGGTATTTCGAGGGTGGTTACGGAATCGGGCGGGCGTTGACGGGGCTGATTCGCGAGGCGGGCGCGAGTTATACGGTGGGGTACCGGAGCGCGAGCAAGGGGCATGGGGCGGTCGCGGTGACGGCGGCGGGGGCGCGATGGCAGATCGTGGCGCCTGCTAGCATTGGCGGGGTTGGGCGGGGCGATGGGCGGGTACTGGTGGATGGGGCGGTGGCGAGCTTTTACGATGCGACGGAGATTGGCGTAGCGGTGGAGGCGGTGCGGGTGGGGGAGCGGTGGCGAGTGCAGGCGCGGGTGGATGGGCGGGATGCGGGGCATGGGGAGTTGGAAACGAGGCTGGTGATGCTTCAGGGGGATGGGAAGCGCACGGTGGCGGACGGGATCGCGATGAGCGGCGAGTATCCGTTTGCGGAGAATGTGCGTAGGGTGCGAGTGGTGGTGCGGGACGTGCAGTCGGGGGAGATTGGATCGAAGACGGTGGAGTTGGAGCGGGGCGCGCGGTAGGAAAACGGGGGCGGGGTTATTTTTTGGGGTCGGGGGATTTGGGCTTTTCGTCTTCGGTGCCGAAGGAGATGGTGGCTTCGGTGTTGAACTTGCGGTACTCCTTGAACTCCACGTCGTTCTCGGCTTTGTAGGATCCGCTGCGGGTGGTGACGTGGGCACGGACGGGGAGGAGGAAGGGTTTACCGCCGACGGGAGCGTAATCGTAATCGATTTCGGAGGCGTTGGCGCTGATGGGGAAGCCGGCGGGGATTTCGGCCTGCTGGGTGAGGCGCAGGACGCTGTGGGTCTCTTCGTCCACGAAGACCTCGCCGCGGTAGGCGGCCACGATGTTGTTGGGGCCGACCGGGACCTGGCCGAACTGGAGGCGGAAGGAGGAGGTCTCTTTGGGGACGCGGTAGGAGAAGACGGAGACCTTGCGCTTGCGGAGTCTGGCGGGGCCCTTCCAGGAGAATTCCGCGGCGGAGTGGGAGTGGAAGACGGCGAGGAGGCGGCTGCCGAATTCGCCGGTGGAGAGGGCTCCGCCGGTATTGAAGTAATCGAGGAGAGTGGCCCTGCCGTTGATGAGCATCAGCTTGTACTCTTCGTGATGTTCGAAGTAGGTGAGCTTGACGGTGAGGGTGTCCAACATGCGGCCGCGGTTGTCCCCGCGGGGATATTCGGTGCGATGGACGACCTGGGTGCAGATGAAATCGGGGAGGGAGGCGGAGTAGGCGAGGGCGGCGTGGCGGGCCTGGGCGAGCAGTTCGGCCTGTTCCGGAGCGAGCGGCGGCGCGGCCGGGCGCTGGGCCGTGGCGGAGGATTCCGCCAGGCCCAGCACGAGGACGACCGCCACTGCCGGAATCAGATTCATGCTTTGACGGGCGCGGCGGCGAGGATCTCCGGACTGACTCCGGTGAACTTGGCGAAGTTCTTGTGGAAGAGGGCGGCGAGGTGGAGCGCGGCCTTATCGTAAGCGGCGGCATCGTCCCACATGCTGCGCGCATCGAGGAAGGCGGCAGGCACGCCGGGGCAGGATTCGGGCACGGCCACGCCGAAGACGGGGTGGTTGTGAGTGGGCACGTCTTTGAGCGCGCCGGAGAGGGCGGCGTGGAGCATGGCGCGGGTGTATTTCAGCTTCATGCGTTCGCCGACGCCATAGGGGCCGCCGGTCCAGCCGGTGTTGACGAGCCAGACCTGGGCACCGCTCTTGCGCAACTTCTTGCCCAGAAGGTCGGCGTATTCGGCCGCGGGACGGGGCAGGAAGGGTCCGCCGAAGCAGGCGCTGAAAGTGGCCTGGGGTTCTTTGCCCAAACCGCGCTCGGTGCCGGCGACCTTGGCGGTGTAGCCGCTGAGGAAGTGGTACATGGCCTGTTCCGGGGTGAGCTTGGCGAGGGGCGGGAGAACGCCGAAGGCATCGGCAGTGAGGAAGATGACGTGGTTGGGATTACCGCCGACGCTGGGGATGACGGCCCCATCGATGAAGTTGATGGGATAGGCGGCGCGGGTGTTTTCGGTGATCTCTTCGGAGTTGAAATCGAGCAGGCGGAGTTCGGAATCCATGGCCACGTTTTCGAGCACTGTGCCGAAGCGGATGGCATTCCAGATCTGGGGCTCGTTCTCTTCGGAGAGGCGGATGCATTTGGCGTAACAGCCGCCTTCGAAATTGAAGACGCCGTTGTCGCTCCAGCCGTGCTCATCGTCACCGATGAGGTGGCGGTCGGGATCGGCGGAGAGGGTGGTTTTGCCGGTGCCGGAGAGGCCGAAGAAGAGTGCGACATCGCCGCCCTTGCCGATGTTGGCGGAGCAGTGCATGGGGAAGACGCCGCGGCCGGGGAGCAGGTAATTCATGATGGTGAAGGCCGATTTCTTCATCTCGCCGGCATAGCTGGTGCCGCAGATCAACACCACGCGCTTGGTGAAGTTGATGACGATGCAGGTCTCGGAGTTGGTGCCATCTTCCAAGGGGTTGGCCTGGAATTCGGGGGCGAAGAGGATGGAGAATTCGGGGACGTGGGAGTGGGTCTGTTCGGCATCGGGACGGATGAAGAGCTGGCGGGCGAAGAGGTTGTGCCAGGCGAACTGACTGACGACGCGGATGGGGATGCCGTATTCTTCATCGGCGCCGACGAAGCAATCCTGCACGTAGACGTCGTGGCCTTGCCAGAAGGACATCATTTTGGAGTAGAGCCGGTCGAAGTGAGCTTCCGACAACGGTTGGTTAACCGGGCCCCAATCGACAAAGGCTTCGGTGGTCTCATCGCGGACGATGAACTTATCTTTGGGCGAACGCCCGGTGAACTGGCCGGTGCGGACTACAAACGAGCCGCCACTGGCAAGAGTGCCTTCACGCCGTTGAATGGCATGTTCCAGCAATTGCGCCGTACCGAGGTTCCAGTAGGCCACATTAATATTGTGGAAACCCTGCGCTTCGAGACCGTGGCGACTTGGACGGATCCCTACATTCAACGTGTGCTTATGTTCGGAGGTCATAGGTATGAGTTCTTTTCAATCGGGCGGTAGCCCTTATCGTATAGAATTGTCTCATGAACCGCCTCAGCTGGGCATTAGCATCGGCTCTTATTCTCTGGATTGGGCAGGGCCACGCCCAGGTGATCGAGTTTGAATCGAACGGCTTAAAATATCAGACGATGACGAAATCAGGGGTCACGGTGATGTTCGCGGTGATGCCACAGCACTTGCACGATTTCGCGATTATTCAGGTTGCGGTGTCGAACGGCTCGAAGGCTCCGTACGTGATCCGGCCGGAGGATTTCACGTACCAGCGGCCGGACGGGATCGTGATTCACTCGGCATCGGCGGTGGCGGTGGTGGCGATGCTGGAGCAAAAAGGAAGCGGCAGCGACGTGATCAAGCTGATCACGAGCTATGAGAATTCGGTATACGGGAACCAGCATTTCAAATCGACGAACGGGTACGAGCAGCGGCGGCAATCGGTACTGGCGATGGGGTCGGCGAAGCTGAAGGCGGCGGCGGCGGCGAGCGCGCTGGCGATGGTGAGTACGCGGCTGATGCCGGGCGATTCCACGGACGGAGCGATCTTCTTCCCGAGCGAAGGCAAGTATCTGGGACCGGGCCACCTGGTGGTGCGGACGAACACGGACGTCTTCAACTTCACGACGGATTGAGGGAGCGCGCATGCCCGAACTTCCCGATGTAGAGCTTTATGTAGAAGCGCTACGGGAGCGGACGGTGGGGCGGCGTCTGGAAGGGATTTCGATTCGCGCGCCATTTCTGCTGCGCACGGTCACACCGGCTCCCGAGGCGCTACACGGGCAGCGGGTGCGGGAGGTGCGGCGCGCGGGGAAGCGGATCGCGATCGGATGTGAGAACGGGCTGTGGCTCGGGATCCACCTGATGATCGCGGGGCGACTGCACTGGAACGGCAAGCGGCAGGCGATCGCGGCGGTGGAATTCGACAGCGGGGTATTGACGCTGACGGAGGCGGGGACGCAGCACCGGGCGCAACTGCACGTGCTGGAAGCGGCGCCGGTGGCGGCGGGGGTGGAGCCGCTCGGGGCGACGCGGGAGGAGTTCGAGGCGGCGCTGCGGGTGGAGAACCACACGCTGAAGCGCTCGCTGACCGATCCGCGGCTGTTCAGCGGGATCGGCAACGCGTACTCGGACGAGATACTGCACGACGCGCAGCTCAGTCCGATCCTGCTGACGGCGAAGCTGACGGAGGCGGAATGCGCGCGCCTGCATGACTCGACCGGGCGGGTGCTGCGCCTGTGGCTGGAGCGGTTACGGCAAGAGGCAGGGGGCAGATTTCCGGAGAAGGTGACGGCATTCCGGGAAGGGATGGCGGTGCACGGAAAGTACGGCAAGGCGTGTCCGCGGTGCGGGGCGAAGGTGGGGCGGATCCGGTACGCGTCGAATGAAACCAACTACTGCCCGGTGTGCCAGACGGGCGGACGGCTGCTGGCCGACCGGGCGCTCTCGCGATTGCTACGGGAGGATTGGCCGCGCACGGCGGAAGAGATGGAAGTGCTGAAGAGCGGGGCGCGGTAGGCGGGCGAGCGCGGAGGCGGGAGGCTTGTCAACGTTCCTTCTTCAGGGCGTCTTTGTGGAGGGCTTCGATACCGGCTTCGGCGGTTTTGGTAACGGTGACGCGCACACTGGCATCGAGGGCGGGATCTTCGGAGACGAGTTGGAGCGCCTTCTCAAAAGCGGTGCGGGCCCCGACCTTATCGCCCATCACGACGAGGCCCTGGCCGAGGGCGCATTGGACGCGGGCGGATTTGGGAAGGGCGCGGGCGCTCCAGGTGAGGAGTCCGGCGGCTTCCCGGGTACGGCCTTCTTC
The DNA here is from genome assembly GCA_903876865.1 of uncultured Acidobacteriia bacterium. Taxonomy (GTDB): domain Bacteria; phylum Acidobacteriota; class Terriglobia; order Bryobacterales; family Bryobacteraceae; genus Solibacter. Next base: position 1,256 of record CAIRBY010000875.1, on the reverse strand, counting down.
GATGAGTTGGAGGGCTGCGTTGAGGAGCAGATCGGAATCGGCGGAGGTCTTGACGAGATTGGTGAGGGCGGCGGTGGCGGCGGGGCTCTCGCTGGTGTAGAGCTTGACGACCTGAGCGGCGGTAGGGGCGGCCATGAGCGGGGCCTGGTAGTGAATTTCGCGGGAGGCTTCGAGGACCTGGCGGGCTTTGGCATCATCGCGGAGGTGGGCTTCGAGGAATTCGAGGGTGAGGCGGCAGGCGGCTTCGAAGGCGCGGTGCGACTCGTCTTCACGATTGAGGACGCCCTGACTGACGAAGGCGTTGTGGGGCAGACCGTCGAGGGATGCTTCGTAGAGGGGCGCGAACTTGAGGAAGGGGCGGAAGAGTTCGAAGCGCGGATGGCGTTTGGCATCGGCGAGGAGGAGGACGGGGATGGTGGAGGCGGGGGCAGAGGCCAGGGCCTCCTGAAGGCCGGGGGCGTGTTCGATGCCGAGATAGGCGGCGTTGTTATCGAGCGAGACCACGGCATCGAGGGAGGAGTTGGGCTGGGCGCGCCAGGCGAGGGCGGCCTGGGCGCCGAAATCGTGGCCGATGACGGCGACTTTGCCGATGGCGGCGAAGGGGAGGGTGGCGGCGTAGCGGAGGAGGAAGTTGAGGTCCGCGAGCGAAGTGGCGAGATCGTTGGCGATTTTGATGGTGCTGGAATCGGCGGACTCGAAGGCGCTGCTGAGGACGACATAGCCGTGGCTGGCGAGGTATTCGCAGGCGACGGCATCCTCTTGAAATGTGCCTCCGAGGCCGGGGTGGTAGAGGACGACGGGGAAGCGTCCGGCGGCGGGGGGCGCGTTGAGGGAGGCGAAGATGGGGGTGGCGAGGAGGCCGTCCCAGGCGGCGCGATCATCCTCGGTGAAGGCGTCGAGTTTTTTGGCGAGGGTGAATTCGGCGGCGGCGTCGCGGGTGAATTTGCGGAGGCGCTGGGCGAAAGCGGTGGAGGCGGAATCGGCGGAAGGCGCGCGGAAATAATCGCGGTAGACCATGGCGGATTCCTGATTGGGGGCGGCGGGGTACCAGAGGGCGAGGAAGATGGGGCGTGGTTTCTTGATGGCGGCGGCGCCGGGGACGGCGTAGTCGGAATCGTAGGCGCGGGCGACATCGTCGTCATAGAGGGAGCGGTAGCCAACGCCGAAACGGCCGGCCCGGAGTTCGCCCCAGAAGGCGGATTGGGCGTGACCGGCTACGGCGGAGGTCAGGCCGAGAATGGTGGTGAGGAGGAGTG
>CAIRBY010000874.1 GCA_903876865.1 uncultured Acidobacteriia bacterium | reverse complement strand
TCTTCGATGCTGTTGGGGTCTTTCAGTGTGGAGATCATGGTTCCTCTCGTTTGCCATTGCCGAACTACTGGGGCGATCTGCCAGGCGCGGACGGTGGCGGGCAGTAGCCAGTGATGCGGGACGGGCGGCACCACGAAACGCCGGGAGTCCAGCGTGAAGGTGATGAACACGCCCCAGGAATCGAGAGAGCCGGGGTGGAGGAGGTATAGCAGCTTGGGCGGGTGCTGTGGCTGTTCGATTGCCGGATGCCATTTATCAGCCGTGACGATTTCGCTCGGCAGCGGAACGAATGGGCTGGCTGGGGAAATCCAACGCTGGGTTGGCGGTCCCGGTTGCTCGGTTGCCGGATGCCAGCCACCAAGCAGCGCGACATGCGGGAGCGGATCGACCGCACCCGTCTGGTAAAGGTATTGCCAGCGCGGCGCTGCACTCGGCTGCGCAATCGCGGGATTCCAGCCGGCGACGGAAGCCACGCGCGGTAGCGGATCGAGCGATCCGGTCTGGTGCAGATGGGGTTGGCGCCCCGGTCGGGGTTGTGGCTGCTGAATGGGCGGTTGCCACTTATCGACCGTCGCGATCTCGGCCACCGGGAGAAACGTGGCCGGTACCGATGCCGGGTAAAGGTATTGGCTGCGGGTGGAATCCCAGCGCGGCCGCTGTGCCTCGGTGAACCACTTGTTGATGGTGACGATCTCCGCCTCGGGGAGAGAGTCGCCGGGCACCGCCGTTGGGCATAGGTGCTGCTGGCGCGAGGACTGCGCGCGCGGTTGCTCAACTGCTGGCTGCCAACGGTCAACGGAAGCAACACGCGGCAGGGGATCGGCCGTGCTGGGCTGGTAGAGGTGCTGGAGGCGCAGGAGTTGCGGGCTCGGCTGTTCAACCGCCGGATGCCAGCTGATAGTTGCTGTGACGATGGCAACTCGGGGCAGCGGATCGAGCGCGGTCGCCGGGAAAAGGTACTGGTGAAATCGCTGCGCTGGCCGGAGCTGATCAAGCGCCGGATACCAACTAATCGCGGCGGTGACGCTGGAAAGCCGGGGAAGCGGATCGAGTACCGCCGCCGGAAACAGATACTGGGGAGCTTTTTGCGGTGGGCGCGGCTGATCAAGCGCCGGATGCCACTTGTCCACCGTGGTGATCTCCGCCGTCACCCTGGGCAGCGGATCGAGGACGGAAACCGGCCAGAGATGATACCGCCGCGTGTGCTGGGCAGCCGACTGCTCAACTGGTGGGTGCCACCCAGAAACGGCAGGTACACGCGGGAGCGGATCTATGGTGCCGTAGTGTGACTGGGGCGCAAGGCAGCGCTGTGGCTGGGGAGTGAGCGGGTGCCAGGCGTCAGGCGATGAGACACGTGGCAGCGGGTCCGGACTCGCCGCCGCGAGCAGGTGCACCGGGCGCGCGCTGGGGCGCTGGGGCTGCTCGATGGCGGAATGCCAGCCGTCTACCGTTGCCACTCTCGGCAGAGGGTCGGCCGCGCCGGACTGATAGAGGTACTGCCGGCCCGCGCGGCACTGCGGCTGTTCGATGGCCGGGTGCCATCCATCGACCGCGGCGACGCGGGGAACGTCCCCCAGAACGGTGACCGCGAACAGCGCTGCCAGCGAGAAGACCACAGCCCTGACTGGCTGCGTGATCGCCGGATGCCACTTGTCCGCGGTGATGATCTCAGCGCCCCCGCCCGTGAACAGCGGCTCGGCGAGCGCCTGGTATTGGAGGAGGCGGCCCATTTAGTAAGCCGCGATGCCGATGCCGTCACGAACCATGACGTTGTGGGATTCTACCGAGATCGATGACATGTCCTGGTGCTGGTATGCGCCGATATCCTGGCAATTGGCAGGCGTCAAACCCGCGAAGGCGGTGGGCCAGCCGGCCGCTCTCAGCAACGCACCCGCGTTCGGCGTGTTGTTCAAACGGAAGTCGCCGGTGCTTTCGGAAACGAACGGCGAACTCCCGAGGCTGGTGATGTCCGAAGGCATCGCGGTGTAGTTGTTGCCAACCACCGAATTGTAGTAATAGGCATTGTTGCCGTGGATTCCGTAAGGCACATGAACGAAAGCGCCGGTCGAAACGGATACCGCATACAAACAGCCCATGAAGATGTTATTCGTCATGACACCAGGATCGCTGTTCTGTGGGTACAAGATGCCGCTCGACGCTCCGTAAGACGAGCAATAGAAGACGCAGTGGTCAATCACCATCCCCGCATACGCCCTCAACATGCTGGACGAGACAGACGAAAACACACAGTTCCGCACCACCCCGTTCGATCCGGTGGTGGCGCACGGTCCGGTGTTCCCGTGGAAGTAGCAATTCAGCAAGACCGTGCCGTAACTGGAACTGTTGTACACCGCCCCATTCGTCGTTACACAGCCACTGAACTCGCAGTTCACCGAGAGGAGAGCAGCGCCTGAGGAAGATACCCCCGCCGTCTTCCACCCGGTAAACAGACAGTTGATGGTCGTCAACGAATCGTATGCCGTCGCGGAGAACGTCGCTGCAACCCCAATCAGTCCGCTCCCGGTATTCGCGAGGATGAAGTTCAACACCTTCCAGTTCGTGGCGTACCCGATGGTCAGCCCGTTCACCGCGTTGCTGGTCGTAATGGTAGGCCGGTTCGCTCCGGTCGGCGAGTCCCCATGCGTCGCGTAGTAGCCTTCCAGGACGCAATACTGGTAGACCACGGCGACGTTCGGCACCGTCAGCGCGGCGGTGATGTTGTAGGTGCCGTACTTGACGTGGACGGCCATGTCCGCAATCGTGCACGCGGTGAGCGCCGCCTGAATCGTGAGAAGCGACCCGCCCATTTTGGCGGAAGTGATTGTGCCTGATGTGCCGGCGGAGCGGTCCAGCGTCCACGTGGTGCTGGTGCAACTGGT
>CAIRBY010000873.1 GCA_903876865.1 uncultured Acidobacteriia bacterium | reverse complement strand
TGGAGCCGTAGCCATACAGATAGGAATCGGCTCCGTAGGGCATGCCGGTACAGGCATTGTCCTGGCACCAGGTGATGAACCAGAGTTGCTGCATGATGCCGGTGCTCCCGTCGTAGGGGTAGGGATCTTTCCACATGATGGAGGAGTGTGTGGAATCGATATAGGCGGTATCCGTGCAGGCGGTGGTGCCGCTGGAGGCGCCGCATTTGGGGGCGTCTCCGGTGGCGCTCCAGTTGGTTGCATCGCAGCCCGCTCCGCCCGCGCGGTGGAAGTAGGTATAAGGATTGCACCAGTGCGCCCCGCCATCGGGCGATGCCATCAAAGTATCGTCATGCCCCTCAAAGAGACCGCCGTAGTCATTCTGGCGGAACGTGGGCAGCAGCAGCCACCCGGAGACGGTCACGGGCGGTCCGGTTTTCCAGGTGCCGTGATTCACATTGGCGACATCGGCGGAAGTATATTTTCCGAACCAGCCGGAGGGAGTATTGGTGGCCACCGAGGTACCGTAATCGGACATCGAGTTGACCAGCGAGGTGGAAGTGTTGGAGGCGGTCGCCATATCCAGAACGTCGAGCGAGTAGAGGCCGACGTTGCGGCTTCCAGAGCCCTTGGCGACGCCATCGTTCCAGGTGCAGACGACCTTCCCGCTAATCGACACATTCCCGTTGCCGTCATTGCGATTCAAGGTGGTAGTGCCGGCGGAACCGCCGCTGGCATAGGTACCGGCGGTCTGCACGCAGTACTGCGTGTCGCCCTGGACATCCTGATGAACGGACCAGTAATCGACCACCGGGCCGTTGACGCGCCCGGCCATCGGAACGCTCTGCGCGAGTGCGGCGCCCTGCAGCCAGCAGCCCGCGGCGGCGAGAAACATCCACCGGCCCGCGACCACAAAACACGACCTCTCTGAGTTCCGTCTCATTCCCATGCGTCTTATCACTCCCGACAGAGCGCCGTCCCGAGCCATCTCCATCTACCTACCACGCTACTTCGCGCTCCCCTCCGCCCGCCCGCGGGCTGAGAATAAGTCGATCAAAACTCAGCGTAAACTTTTTGCATGTTCGCGTGACCAGCCCGCGGCACCTGTCCATCCGGGCCCAAACTCAAGCAAACAGCGGGTACGGCCGGCCCCGCCATTTTCCCCACTCTACCTGTTGTATACTTCACAGCAAAATGACCTTTACCCGACGCAGCCTGCTCGCTCTCGCCGCCGCTCGGTTCGCCGGCTCCGCCGCGTCCGCGCCTGTCAAACTCGGGCTGGATCTTTTCAGCGTCCGCTCGCAGGGCTGGACGCCGTTTCAGCATCTGGATTACGCCGCGCAACTGCAGGTGAAGGTGGTTCACTTCTCGGAAATTCGCTTCATCGGCGGGTTGGATGCCGCGAATCTGCGCGCCGTCCGCCGCCATGCGGAAGAGCTCGGCATTGAGATCGAGATCGGCACCAGGTCGATCTGCCCCAGTTCCAAGATGTTCGATGCCACCGCCGGCACGGCCGAGGAGCAACTCGGGCGGATGCTGGATTCGGCCGCGTTGTGCGGATCGCGGATCGTGCGGGCGGTGCTGGGCAGTTCTGAGGACCGCAAGACCGGACCGCTCTCGATGCACATCGAGAACACGGTGAAAGTGCTGCGCAACGTACGTTCGAAGGCACAGGACCTGAACCTGCGGATCGCGATGGAGAACCACTCCGGCGACATGCAGAGCTGGCAGCTCAAGCAGTTGATCGAGGCCGCCGGACCCGACTTTGTGGGCGCGTGCCTCGATTCGGGCAATCCCCTCTGGACGCTGGAGGACCCGCACGTCGCGCTCGACACGCTGCACCCCTATGTGCTCACCAGCCATGTGCGCGATAGCGCGGTGTGGCGCGTGCCGGAAGGCGCCGCGGTGTCCTGGGTGCGGATGGGAGAAGGCAACGTCGGAATCGACGAGTATTGCCGGAAATATGCCGCGCTCTGCCCCGGGCGCGCGCTTTCGATGGAGAGCATCGTGACCAACCCGCGCATTTTCGCCTTCCGCGATGCGAAGTTCTGGGACGCCTACCGGGACGTTCCAGCCTGGGAGTTCGCGCGCTTCCTGGAACTGGCCGATCGCGGCAAGCCGCCGGCCGCCATTCCACGCCCGGCCGATGCGGAGGCCGGCCGCCGCCGGGAACGGGAAGACCTGGAAGCCAGCTTGAATTACACTCGGAAGTTACTCGGACTTTAATCGCGAACATGGAGATCCACGTATGAATCGCCGCCAGTTTCTTCGCGCTTCGGCCACGGGCCTCGGCGCCGCCGCCCTTTCTCTCGCCGGTCAGGCGGGAGGTTCCAAACCGCTGCGCACCGGCATGATCGGCTGCGGCTGGTATGGGAAGAGCGATCTCTTCCGTCTCAACCAGATTGCGGCGATCGACGTGGTCTCCCTCTGCGACGTCGATCGCAACATGCTCGCCGAGACGGTGGATTGGTCCACGCAGCGCAAGGCGGCCCGGGGCAAGATCCGCCTCTACAGCGATTACCGCAAGATGCTGGCGGAGAAGGATCTCGATCTCGTACTGATCGCCACGCCGGACCACTGGCACGCCCTTACCATGATCGAGGCGGTGAAATCCGGCGCCAACGTCTATTGCCAGAAACCGATCAGCGTAGACGTGCTGGAAGGGCAGGCGATGCTGGCGGCGGCGCGCAAGTACAACCGCACGGTGCAGATCGGCACGCAGCGGCGGAGCACGCCGCACCTGATCGAGGCCCGCAACCAGGTGGTGCGCGACGGCAAGCTGGGGAAGGTGGGCCTGGTGGAAATCTGCTGCTACTATCACATGCGCAACGAGACCAATCCGCCGGACACGGCGCCGCCCGCCAATCTGGATTACGAGATGTGGACCGGCCCCGCGCCGATGCGCCCGTACAACTCACTGGTGCATCCGCGCAGTTGGCGCGCCTTCATGGAGTATGGCAACGGCATCATGGGCGACATGTGCGTGCACATGCTGGATATGACCCGCTGGATGCTCGATCTGGGCTGGCCCAAGAGCATCTCTTCGAGCGGCGGCACGCTGGTGCAGACCGGGCACAAGGCCAATATCAGCGACACGCAACTCGCCACCTTCGATTTTGGTGACGTGAAAGTCGTCTGGCAGCACCGCTCCTGGGGCGACGCGCCGGATCCGAAATATCCGTGGGCGGCCACGTTCTATGGCGAGAAGGGGACGTTGAAGGCCGGCGTGATGAGCTACGACTTCACGCCTGCCGGCAAGCCCGCGCCCTCGATCCACAAAGACGTGACCTACGAATTCGAACAGTACCCGGAGGACAGGACCGAGAAGGATCTGGAGCGGCACGTCGCGCCGGCCATCCGCGGCCACATGCAGGACTGGCTGGCGGCGATCGCGGCCAAGCGGCGTCCGGTGGCGGATATCGAGCAGGGCCACATTTCGACCGCGAGTTGCATCCTCGCGAACATGTCGATGAGTCTGGGGCGGAGCCTGACGTGGGATCCCGCGGCGCACCGTGTAGTAGGAGACGCCGAAGCCAACCGCCTGCTGGCGCGGCCCTACCGCAGCCCCTGGATTCATCCGACTCCGGATAAGGTCTAAACGTGAGGCAATGACTTCTGAAACGTCCACACTGGTTGGGGCCGTTCTGGAAAAGAAGCTCCCGCCGCAGCGGATCGATGAGAACGTGCAGGCAATCCAACAGGCGCTGCTGCGGCACTCGAGGCATCTGCGGGAGGCGGATTTCAACGCGATTCATCCCGATGATTTGCAGTTGCTGTTCCGCCTCTATGACGAGGCCTTCTTCGATGGCGAGTGCGCGCGCGCGCTGCAGGGGCGGAAGCTCAACTTCCGGCTCTCTCCGCGCATGACCAGAGCCGGGGGCACGACGGCGCGCCTGGTCAGCCGCGCGGGCACGGTCAGCTATGAAATCTCCATCGCGATCAGCATGTTGTTCGACGGCTTTGCCACGCGCGACCGCGAAGCCAGCGTCGGCGGGTTGCCCTGCCCCAGCCGCGTGGACGCGCTGCAGCACATCTTCGAACACGAACTGGTGCACCTGATCGAACTGCTCTGCTGGGGGCGGAGCGATTGCAGCGCGGGGCGCTTTCAGGAGATTGCGAACCGCTTCTTCCGGCACCGCGCGCACACGCACAATCTGGTGACGCGCAGCGAACGCGCGCGCGCAAGCGGGATCGGCGTGGGCAGTCGCGTGCGTTTTACGTTCGAGAACCGGGAAGTGACCGGGCGGGTCAACCGCATCACCAAACGCGCGACGGTGCTGGTGGAAGATCCGGAGGGCGAGCGATTCTCCGATGGGTTGCGGTACCGCAGATATTACGTACCCATCGCCGCGCTCAAGCCGGAGGTCTAGGAGAGCGGCAGGATTGGGGCAAGTGCAAGGTAGGGTCGGTGGTATCGCCTGCGAACTCCTCTTCGTGCCGGGTTGGCAGGCGAAAGCGCCTGCCCGCAAGTGCAAGGTAGGGTAGGCGGTATCGCCTGCCAACTCCTCTTCGTGCCGGGTTGGCAGGCGAAAGCGCCTGCCCTACTTTTGGCGTTTACAGGGCGAAGGGGGCAGATCTTCAGGGGCGGGCCGCGGCTCAGTTGCTGCCGTTGTGTGCGGGCGAGGCGCCCAGTTCCTTGAGGAGGGGGGCCGCCTGGTAGATCTTGGCCAGGGCTTCTACGATGCCGCGAACGTCCACGTGAACGGCGCGCGCCTGCTCGTCGCTGTAGAGATAGGTCACCGGCAGGCTCTCCAGATTGCCGTCGAAGGTGACGCCGACGAGTTCCCCCTTCTGATTGACGGCGGGGCTGCCGTAATCGCCGCCGCCAATATCGGCCGTGCTCACGAAATCGAGCGGCGTGACCTGATCGAGCGTGGCGCGCGCATCGATCCAGCGCTGCGGCGCCTGCCACACGCCCTCGTTGTCCTTACGGTAATAGAGTCCGCTGAAGGTGGAGGCGAAGGGCTGCGCCACGGCGGCGCGGTCGCTGTAGCCCTTGACGGTGCCGAACTCCACGCGAGGGGTGGAGGTACCGTCGGGGTAATCCGCCGCACCGAAGAACTTCAGGCGGAACTGCGCGATCTTTTCCTGCGAGGTGACTTCGAGCGAGGCGATGATCTCATCATGCTGCTTGCGCAGACGCAGCGCCGCCGGGTCCAGCGCCGCGGCCAGTGCGATGATGGCGTCGCCGGACTTGAGTGCCGCATCGCGATTGCCCGCGAGCTTCCTGCGCTGTGCCGGATCTTTGAGCAGACTGGCCTTGACCATGCGGTCCGCCGCTATCTGCGGGGTGGCTCCACCGAGGATGCCCTTCAGCGGAACCTCCTTCTCTCCGAGTCCGGCCAAATCGCTGAGGTATGCAGCCAGCATGATGGTCTCGATGGGCTCGTTGATGGCGTCGCCGCCATCTTCGACCGGCTCGTTGCGGACGATCGCGCGGGCCATGCGGAAGAGGCGCGAACCGGGGGCGCCGGGGTCTTCCAGGATCTCGTAAGACTTATCCAGCGGCTTCCATTTTCGATACGCCGCGGCGATTTCGTCCCAGACCTTGCCGGCTTCCACGCCGAGTTTCGCGTTGCCTTCCACGGCGCGGCGAATCTTGCCTTCGAAGGCGGTCTTGCGGGTCACCAGGCGGTCGTCGCGCAGGCCGATCAGTTTGCCCGCATCGGTCTTGAAGAGGGTCAGCAGCGCGCTGAGCGTGGCTTGCGCGGCGCGTAGATTGGCCTCTCCCTGCGCCGCATAGGCGTTCAACTGCTGCACGCGCGGCTGCAACCGTTCCAGGCGCAGGGGGAGCGCGGTATCGCGCAGAAACGTAAGTTGCGCGGCCGTGGAGAGGCGCGCCGTGGGGCCGGGATTGCCGGCCAGAAACACGAGATCCGAGTCCTTCACGCCCTCCGCGCTCCACTTCAGGTAATCCGGCGTGGCCGCGGGCTTGCCGTTCTGATAGGCGCGCAGGAAGGCGATGTTGAGGCCGTAACGCAGGTAGGAAATGCTATCCCGCTCGCGGCCGAAAAACGCGATGGCATACTCGGGAGCGAAGACCAGGCGCACATCGCTATAGCGGCGGTACTCGTAGAGATCGTAGCGTCCGCCGGAGAAGAGCCGCACCACGGAACAGACGTTGCCGCTCCTGGTGGCGCACTCTTTTTCGAGACGCGCGATGGCGGCGTTGCGAGCGGCGAGAGTGGTCCCCGCTGCTTTGACCGCTTCGCTCACATCCTCGATTTTAAGCAGCACGCTCGCATCCAGGCCGGGGCAAGCGAGTTCGGCGGATTCGCCGGCGGCCTGAAACCCGTCGCGATAATAATCGTGAGCGGCGGAACTGAGGCCGGAAAGGCAATCGGCGGCGATCTGGCGTGTGGTGATCAACAGGCCGCTGGCGGAGACGAACGCGCCGGAGCCGCCGGGCATTTTCACGGAGGAGAGGCGCAGGTGGTCCAGGAAAGCCGGCTCCACCTCGAAACCGAGCTTCTGTTTTACGCTATCTTTGGGGAATTGATTGTAGGGCCAAAGTCCTTCGGCGGCGCTTGCCGGCCACGCCGACAGGCATGCGAGCACACTGGGAATAATGACGAGTGATTTCAGACTCACGATTTTCAGGATCACGACAGGCTGATTCTCCTTGATCGGCGGGGCTCGGGTCAAGCGAAAACGGGAGATTGCGGTGGATTCGGGAAAGAAACATTCCTTGGAACTTAATGACCAGACAAGGGAATCAATTTTGATGGGCTCTGTGCGCAGGAATACTCTCCTTGTTTTGACCCTGGCGGCTTGCTTTCCGGTGGCGGCATTTCCCGCCCAGATCAGCGGTCTGGTGCGGGCCGCGGACCAACTCGTCCCCGGCGCCTCCGTCACGGCCCGGCAGGGGGAGGCGAAGGTCACGGCATTCACGGATGAGGGCGGGCGGTATGCGCTCGATCTCACACCCGGCGTTTGGCAGATCCAGGTGGAGATGTTCGAGTTCACGGCGGCAACCGGCAAGGTCACAGTGGGCGATGCGCCCTCCACGCAGGATTGGGTGCTGAACATGCCGAAGCTCAGCGAACGCGGCGGCGCGAAGCCGGCTGCGCCGGTGGCGGAAGCGGCGCCGGTGATTCCCGGGCAGGGCGCTCGCGGACGCGGCAATCGCGCCGGCGGCGGTCAGGGACGTGGCGGGCAGGGTCAGGGGCCAGGACGCGGCGGGCAGGGGCAAGGTCCGGGGCCGGGACGCGGGCCGGGGCAAGGACAGGGAGCGGGACCGGGAGCGGCGCAAGCGGCAAACGCCGGCGGACGCGGAGCGGCGGGGCAACAGCAACCGGGCTTCCAGAGCGCGGCGATC
>CAIRBY010000872.1 GCA_903876865.1 uncultured Acidobacteriia bacterium | reverse complement strand
TGGGAGCGCATCTCCTACTTCGTGAAGCGCGTGATCCCCGTTGCCGAAGAGTACAAGGTGCGCATGGCCTGCCATCCGCACGACCCCGGCATGCCGGAGGCCGAGGGGTATCGCGGGGTACACCGCGTGCTCGGCAGCGTGGCCGGGCTCAAAAAGTTCATCGCGCTCAGCAACAGCCCCTACCATGGGCTGAATTTCTGCCAGGGCACGGTCTCTGAGATGCTCCAGAAACCGGGCGAAGAGATTTACGACGTGATCCGCTATTTCGGTTCCCGCAAGCGGATCTTCAATGTGCATTTCCGCAATATCAAGGGCAGCTTCCTCGGCTTCCAGGAGACGTTCCCGGATAACGGCGACGTGGATTTCATCCGCGCCGCGCGCGTCTACAAAGAGGTCGGCTACGACGGCATGCTGATGCCGGACCATGTGCCGACCATTCAGGGCGACACCAATCACTTCCAGGCATTCGCCTACTGCTTCGGCTACATTCAGGCGCTGATTCAGATGGTGAACCAGGAGGCGTAGGGCAAGACCGATTCACGCAAAGGCGCATGCGTGAAAGATCACTCTGCGCGCGCTTCGATTGCCTTAGCTGTCAGCGCCGCCTGCCGGCTCACGCGTTCGGGCATCGCCGCCATGGGGCGCATGAACCGGCGCACGTCGTCCAGGTCCTCTCTACGCCCCACCAGATAGAGCGCGCGCAGCGCCTCCCATGCGTGATTCGGGTCCGGAGCCAATTCGGCAAGCGCGCTTCCCTGCCCTACGGAAGCGCCTTCGGCAAGCTCGAGAGCTTGCACTTCGCCGGGCACGGGTACGCGCACTTCGCGAGCCGCCACGTAAGCCACGAGCGTCCCGGGATTCACGGTGTCGCCCGGCTGCAAGCGCCAGTGCACGGTGCCCGTCGCAGGGGATCGGAGGGTGAACGGGCGCAGCATGGCGAGCAGTTCCGGACGCGCGGTGGCGTCGCCGAGGCCGGCGAGGCTCAGTGCCGCGTTACGCCGCACCATCGGCTCGGGATCGGCCAGCAAACGAGAGAGCACGGCGTGAAACGGAGCGTACGCCTTGTCCTGCCCCATCACCCACGCCGCCGTCTGGCGGACCTCCAGGTTCGGGTTCGCCGCGAGCGCGGCCACCTGCGGGTACCAGCGCGCCGCCGGCTGCCCGTGCGCCAGGCGCTCCCCCAATTGCACGAGGGCGTGTTGCATGTGACGGGGCCTGGCGGAATCGGCGAGATACTCGTCGAATTGCGCGCCGGATAGCGTACGCCCGAACCAGGTGGAATACCAGAAGAGAAACGGCAGCAGCACCATCGCCAGGGCGAGGAGCGCGATCAGGAAATAGGAGCGGGGGCCGGGACGCATTGCGGAATCACAGTGGGGCGCGGACAATCCTCATGAATGTCCCTAAAATAGCAAAACCGCCGGCACGCATTGTCCTGAGTTGGACAATGCGCACCGGCGGCTCTGTACAGACTACTGGGATTACTCGGCCAGCGATTCTTCGCCGGTATCTTCCGAGAGTCCGCCCGTGTACGTAACGCGCGTCTCCTCGTCGTAACCCGGAATCGCATCGAGCGGCACTTCGATGGGGGCTTCTTCCACCACATCCTCGCCCGCGATCTTCACCTGGCGGTAATACTCCATACCCGTGCCGGCGGGAACCAGACGGCCCATGATGACGTTCTCCTTCAGACCGCGGAGATAGTCCACCTTGCCGTTGATTGCCGCTTCGGTCAACACACGCGTGGTTTCCTGGAAGCTCGCCGCGCTGATGAACGAATCCGTCGAGAGCGACGCCTTCGTGATACCGAGCAGCATCGCCTTACCCTGAGCCGGACGACCGCCCGCCTCCAGCACCTTGTTATTCTCGGTGCGGAATTTGAACTTGTCGACAATCTCTTCGGGCAGGAATTCGGTATCGCCGATATCCTCGACCTTCACCCAGCGCATCATCTGACGAGAGATGGTTTCCAGGTGCTTGTCGTTGATATTCACACCCTGCAGGCGGTAGACTTCCTGAATCTCGTTGACCAGGTACTTTTGCAGTTCCTTTTCACCGAGTACCGCCAGGATGTCGTGCGGATCGCGCGGGCCATCCATCAAGGGTTCGCCGGCTTTGATCTTTTCGCCTTCCTGAACCTTGATGTGAACGCCGCGGGGCAGCGAGTATTCGCGCTTCTCGGAGCCGTCTTCGGCTTCGACGAAAATCTTGCGCTGGCCCTTGCTGACTTCGCCGTACCGCACCGTACCGTTGATCTCCGCCATGATGGCCGTCTCACGCGGCTTGCGCGCTTCGAACAGCTCCACGACACGCGGCAGACCGCCGGTGATGTCCTTGGTCTTGGTGGTTTCGCGCGGGATCTTGGCCAGCACATCGCCGGCGTGAACTTCTTCCCCGTCGCGCACCATCAAGTGGGCATGCGTCGGCATGAGATACTTCTTGGCTTCCGAACGCGAACCCGAAGCGCCTTCCGGCCGCACCACAATCTGCGGCTGGCGCTTTTCGTCCGGCGAATCGGTCACCACCAACTGGCTCATACCGGTAACTTCGTCCACCTGTTCCCGCATGGTCAGGCCGTCCATCAAATCCTTGAAATGGATGACGCCGCTGACTTCGGTCAGGATCGAGAACGTGTACGGGTCCCATTCGAGCAGGATCTGATTGGCCTTCACGGGAGCGCCGTCTTCAAGCAGCACGCGCGCGCCGTAGTTGACTTCGTAGCGTTCCTTCTCGCGGCCCTTTTCGTCCATCACGACGATTTTGCCGTTGCGGTTCATGGCAATCAACTCGCCCGTCTTGCTGCGAACCGTCTGGATCCCGATGTAGTGAGCGAAACCGTCGCTCTTGGAATCCTGAGTGGATTGCTCGTTGATCCGGCTGGCCGTACCGCCGATGTGGAAGGTACGCATGGTCAACTGGGTACCGGGCTCGCCGATGGACTGCGCCGCGATCACACCGACCGCTTCGCCGCGTTCCACCAGACGTCCGGTGGCCAGGTTGCGTCCGTAGCAGGCTACGCACACGCCGCGCTTGGATTCGCAGGTGAGTACCGAGCGGATCTTGACGCTGACAATGCCCGCCGCCTGAATCTGTCCCGCCAGTTCCTCAGTGATTTCCTGATTCACACCGACGATGACGTTGCCTTCGTAATCGCGCTGGGCTTCGAGCGCCACGCGGCCCACAATGCGGTCGCGCAGGGCTTCGATGGTCTCGCCCGATTCGATGATCGGCTCGACGTAAATGCCTTCCGTCGTGCCGCAATCGTTCTCGCTGATGATCACGTCCTGCGCCACGTCCACCAGACGGCGCGTGAGGTAGCCGGAATCGGCCGTCTTCAACGCGGTATCCGCCAAACCCTTGCGGGCGCCGTGCGTGGAGATGAAGTACTGCAGCACGTTCAGGCCTTCGCGGAAGTTGGCCGTGATCGGGGTTTCGATAATTTCGCCCGACGGCTTGGCCATCAGTCCGCGCATACCGGAGAGCTGGCGGATCTGCTGTTTCGAACCGCGGGCGCCGGAATCGGCCATGATGTAAATCGGATTGAGGTAGCGGCCGGTACGGTCGTCCTCTTCCATCGCGTGGAACATTTCATCGGAAACGCGTTCCGTGACCTTGCTCCAGATTTCGATGATCTTGTTGTAGCGCTCGCCGTGCGTGATGGCGCCATCTTGGTACTGGCTTTCCACCACCCGGACTTCCTTCTCGGCGTCGCGGACCAGGCCCGCCTTCTCGCTCGGGACCACCATGTCGTCAATGCCGATGGAAATGCCGGCGCGGGTCGCGTACAGGAAGCCCAGAGCCTTGATTTCGTCCAGCATGTGAACGGTCACGTGCAAACCGAACTTGAGGTAGCAGTACTGCACCAGTTGCGCCAACCCCTTCTTCTTCAGAAGGCCGTTGATGTAGGGCATGTCCTGCGGCAGGTTGTCGTTGAGGATGACGCGGCCCACCGTCGTGTCCATGTACTGCTTCATGAACTCGATCGGTTCGGTGTGAACGATGTTCTGGGTATCGAAGGCGTGCACCAGATCGATGACCTTGCCGGTGTAGCGCAATTTGATCGGCGTCAGCGTTTCCACTTCGCCCATCTCGAGAGCGATCAGCACATCGTCCGTGGAAGCGAACGTGCGGCCTTCGCCCTTGGCGCCCGGACGAGACTTCGTCAGGTAATAGCAGCCGAGCACCATATCCTGGGTAGGAATCGTGATCGGGCCGCCGTGTGCCGGGGAGAGGATGTTGTTCGACGCCAGCATCAGCGTGGAAGCTTCGATCTGCGCTTCGGGCGAGAGCGGAATGTGAACGGCCATCTGATCGCCGTCGAAATCCGCGTTGAACGCCGTGCAGACCAGCGGGTGAATCTTGATCGCCTTGCCTTCCACCAGCACCGGCTCAAAGGCCTGAATACCCAGGCGGTGCAGGGTGGGAGCGCGGTTCAACATGATCGGATGGTCTTTGATGACCTCTTCGAGAATGTCCCAAACCACCGGATCCTGCTGCTCCACCAGTTCCTTGGCCTGCTTGATGGTGGTGCAATGGCCGCGCTGTTCCAGGCGGTGATAGATGAACGGCTTGAAGAGTTCGAGCGCCATCTTCTTGGGAAGACCGCACTGATTCAGCTTCAGGTCCGGACCCACCACGATGACGGAACGGCCGGAGTAATCCACGCGCTTGCCGAGCAGGTTCTGGCGGAAGCGGCCCTGCTTGCCCTTCAGCGTATCGGAGAGAGATTTCAGCGGGCGGTTGTTGGCGCCGCGCAAGACACGGCCGCGGCGGCCGTTATCGAACAGCGCGTCCACGGCTTCCTGGAGCATGCGCTTTTCATTGCGGACGATCACGTCCGGCGCGTGCAGTTCGATCAGCTTCTTCAACCGGTTGTTGCGGTTGATGACGCGGCGGTACAGGTCGTTGAGATCGACGAGCTTCTTCAACCGGTTGTTGCGGTTGATGATGCGGCGATAGAGGTCGTTCAAATCGCTGGTGGCGAAGTTGCCAGATTCGAGCAGGACGAGTGGGCGGAGATCGGGCGGGATCACGGGGATGACGTCGAAGATCATCCACT
>CAIRBY010000871.1 GCA_903876865.1 uncultured Acidobacteriia bacterium | reverse complement strand
TGATGCGGGCCCACACCATCAGCAGTGCGGCGAGAATCTGAATCGCAATCGAGACGGGTCCGGTGCCGAGGATCGATTCATTCAAGGCCAGCCAGAGGATACAGGCGATCAGTCCCACCAAAGCGACGAACGACAGGTGCTTCCAGTTCATGATCGTCATTGTACAGGGTGCCCGGCGACGATAGGCGGCGGAGTTGGCGAGCTTATCTGGCTGATCTTGCCTGGGGGGACGGGACTGATGCGGGTTGAATCCGGGCTACCGCCCTGCTACCATCCGATCTCTGGAGATTTCCGCATGAAATTCGTTTTGAAGCTCACTGGATTATTCGCTCTTCTCAGCGCGATGCTGTTTGCCGCGGACGCCGCGGGCACGTGGAAGGGCGCGTTCGATTTCAACGGCGCCAGCATTCCCCTGGTGCTCACGCTGAAGGCCGACGGCGCGGCTGTGACGGGGACGCTCGAAGGGCTGCCCTCGAATTCCACTGAGATTCACGATGGCAAGCTGCAGGGGGAGACGCTGACCTTCTGGGTGATGACGGATTACCAGGGCACGCCCTATAAGCTGGTGTACACGGGCAAGGTGTCGGGCGACCAGATCCAATTCTCGTTTGGTACGGAAGACGGGAGTTGGGGGTCGCAAATGACGATGAAGCGCGGTTCGTAGGTTGCGGCCGCACGGAATCTCACCTGCGGAATCCGCCCACGCATCGGCAATCGCACAAGTGCATGAAGCCACGCGGTAGGGCAGGCAGTTTTGCCTGCCAGTTCCGGGAGAGTGCGGGTTGGCAGGCCTGCCCTACTTTCGGCTACTTCGACGGAGTGGGAGGCGGGCGCCACGCGTACGTGAGCTGCAGCGAGAACACAGGGGGCAGAGTGGTTTGGGGCGGAAGCGCCTCGAAAATCCACCGGATATCGCTTTCACACAGTTGTGTGAGAAAGCAGCAGCGGCGGCGCGCAGTTTACTCGCGGACGTAGATGCCGAGTTGGGTCTTGAGGTTGATTTCGAGGGGCTTGCGGGGGAAGCGGGGCGGGCGGGTGCGGCAGTAGGCGAGGGCGGAGCCGGAGGCGAAGCAGAGCCGCCAGGAGAGGCTGTTGCCGACGGTCTGCGCCAGCAGCAGGCGATGGGGGCGAATGGTGGAGCCGGGGGCGGCGTTGGGATCGATCTGGGTCACCACCGTATCGATGGCGAGTTCGTCGAGGCGGCGCTCGACCTCTTCGGGCGTTCGGGCGGAGAGTCCGTAATGCGCGCCGGTGCCCGTGATCAGGGTTTTGGTGGCGCGGACGACGACACTGGCGCGTTGTGGATCGGCGAGGGCGACGGTGGAGATCCAGCCGCCTTCGCCTTGCGCGCTGGACGCCACCAGCGAGCGCGAGGGAAAGTGCAGTTGGCGCGCGATGGCGGCGAAGCCGGCCGGCTGCTGACGGTAGAGGGACCAGGGGAACAAGGCAAGGGCGCAGGCGGCGGCGAGGGCGAAAGCCGCGCGGTGGCGGAGAGCGAGCAGCGTTTCCACACTGAGCAGGAGCAGGGCGGGGAGCGCGATCAGGACATGGCGCGGTTCGTTCATGGCGCGCAGGAAGAAGCTGACGCCGGCGATGGAGAGCAGCATGGCGGCAGCGGCGGCGGAGAGTGAGCGGCGGCGGCGCAGCGCCAGGAGCAGGCCGACGGCGGCGAGGGTGAGGACACCCGGTCCGGCGAGTTCGGGGAAGAGCCGGACGGGCCAAGGTATGCGCATGTTGACGCCGCCCCAGGCGAGCAGGTTTTCGTGGAAGACGAAGAGCCGCATCAGGTACCAGAGTGAGCCGAGGCCGAAGACCGCTCCGGCGGCGAGCAGGGCGGTGCGGCGGGAGATGGTGTGCAGGCGCCCGGTGAAGAGCAGAGCGAGCGCGGGCACGGGCACAAGGCAGGCGGCGCTGGCGCGGGTGAGCATGCCGCAGACCAGCCAGAAGGCCACCAGCGCCCAGCCGAAGCGCGAGGGGCGGCGCAGCAGGCGCATGGTGGAATCCAGCACCAGCATAGCGAAGAGCAGGCAGGGCAGGTCGCACATGGAACGGCTGTAGCCGGCCTGCATCTCGCCGGCGGCGAGCAGCAGAAGGGCGGCGGCAAGGGCCAGCCATTGCGGGGCCATGGTGCGCAACAAGCGGTAGAAGATCAGGCCGCAGAGCAGGGCGAGACCCGCGTTGAGGGCCATGGCGGTAAAGCGCGAGGGGCCGACGAGGAGCCACCATGCCGCCTCCATCAGCGGAAAGCCGGGCGGCCAGTGGCCGATGGCGACGCGCGGGAAGTGCAGGTAGTAGCGCAGGCACCACGTCACGGGATTTTCCAGCGGCAGCGCGGAGAGATAATCGTGCAGCATCAGGCCGGAGACGAAGTGCGATGCCTCATCGGGATGGCCGTTGAATTCGGCCTGGAAGGCGCCGTTCGCAGTTTGAATGGCCACGATCAGCCCGAAGCAGGCGGCGACGGCGGGCCAGAACCAGCGGTCGCGGCGGCCTTCGGCGAGCAGCAGGCCGGCGATGAGTCCGGCGATGCAGGTGAAGTTGAAGAGCAGTAGCAGGGGGAAGCAGCGCAGGGCGAAGACGGGTCCGCGGGCGCCGGAGAGGAAGCGCAGCAGCGGGGCGTGGCAGCGCGCGATGCCTGCCAGAGTGAGGGCGAAGAGGATCCACCAGGCGGGGTTGTGGCGCAGCGCGATGAGGCAGAGGGGGAGGAGCAGGCCGGTGAGGGAGGCGCCGATGCGGGCGCTCCAGCGGAAATTCAGATCCTGCGGCAGGCCGTGCTCGCCAATGGTGGCGGCCCAGGGGATGGCGCGCGCGAAGAGATCTGTCTCCACCATCGAAGCGAGCGTCCAGCGCTTGTGGTGGGTGACCTGAATGGAGCGGTCGAGCAGGATGTGCCCGCCCGACTCATAAAGGCGGAAGCCGAGTTCGACATCTTCGATGGAGGGACGGCGAAAGTTTTCCTTGAAGCCCTCGAGGGCGCGGAAGCGCGAGCGGCGGATGGCGCCGCAGCCGGTCCAGAAGGTATGGGCGCTAGGGTTGGAGCCCTGATGCGCCTGTGAGTGCATCAGGTTGCGGAACTGGCTCACCAGATTGGGGGCGGAAGGGTCGGTGTCGTAGGAGCCGATGACGGCGTCGAGTTGCGGATCGTTTTCGAGCGCGGCGGCGAGCTGGCCGAGGGTGGAGGGGCGAACGGTGACGTCGGAATCGATAAAGACGAGGATCTCGCCGGTGGCGAGATCGGCGGCGCGGTTGCGCGCGGCGGCGCTGCCCTGGCGTGTGGCGGAGCGCAGATAGCGGGCCTGGCAGGCTTCGGCGGCCGCGCGGATGGCGGCGGGGACGGGGGAGCCATCGTCCGAGACGATGATCTCGAAGCTGGTGAAGGTGGAGGCGCGGAGGCTTTCCAGGCAGAGGGTGAGCAGTGCGGGGTCGCCGTGGACCGGGATGATGACGGAGAGGCGCGGACTAGGCGCCACGTTGTCTCCGCACGAGCCGGACGGGAGCGGGTGCACGGGCGGCCCAGGAAAGGGGCTTCCCGCCGACGTGGGCGAGAGTGGATCGTGCGGTGATGTAGAGATCGGCAAAGGCCATGATAACAAGGGCAGCCAGAAAGGCAGCCGGATTGGCGGCGCGGGCGCGCCAGAGCGCGGTGAGGGTGGCGGCGACGGGCGCCACCAGATAGGCGGCGGGCAGCCAGAGGGGGATGGCCCCGAACCAGCTCAACGCGCAGGCGGCGGCGAGCACGAGGCGGTCCAGATATCCGGCGGCGACGAAGAGGTCTTCCAGGCGTCCGGCGGAGGTGCTGGAAGCGATCAGGCCGCGGCTCCAGCGCTGGCGCTGCTGTAGAAACGCGGGCATGGTGACGGGTACGTCTTCGCGGGCGACGGCGCGGCGGAGCCAGCGGCTGCGCCAGCCGTGGTTGGCGAGTTGCATGGAGAGGCAGATATCCTCGGCGGACGCGGCGGGGAAGCCGCCGGAGGCTTCAAGGGCTTCGCGGCGGAAGGCACAGAGTGCGCCGATGGCGGGGGGATTGGCGCCGAGGCGGTCCTTACCGGCGAGGGTGACGAGGTGGAAGACCCAGCGTTCGAGGGCGGCGTAGCGGGAGACCACGGTGGCGGTGGAGTTGGCGGGCGCGAGGTAGCCGGAGACGGCGCCGATGGTGGGGTCGTCGAAGGCGCCGGAGAGCCAGGCGAGCGAATCGGGGGCGGGCACGGTATCGGCATCGAGCACCGCGACGAGGGCTGAGGGTGGGGCAAGAGAAAGGGCAGCCTGGAGCGCGCCGCCTTTTCCGCGGCGGCGGGGCAGGTGCAGGGAGCGGGCACGGGGATGGGAGGCGGCCCAGTCTTGCAGGATGCGCGGGGTGGCGTCCGTGGAAGCGTCGCTGACGAGCACGAAGGTGAGGAGCGAGGGCGGATACTCCAGGCGGTGGAGCGCGGCGAGCAGACGGGGCAGGGAGTGGGCCTCATTGCGCGCGGCCACCAGAATCGCGATGGAGCGGGTGCGGTCCGGCGCGGAGGGGCGCTCCGGCAGCAGGCTGGCGAACCAGTGCAGGTAGCGGCGCAGGCTGAAGGCGGCGAGTAGCAGGGCGATGGCGCAGGCGGAAAGAGTCATGCCGGTTCCTCTTCGAAAAAGCGTTGGTAAAGGGTGTATTTGAAGTGGCTGCGCAACGCCTCGAAATTCGAGAGCTGCTCGGCGGGCGATTTGGTGCGCTGCTTTTCAATGCGCGGCTTGGCGGTGGTGGGGGAGACGCCGAGAAAATCGAAGGTGCGGGACATGGCCTGCGGAAAGCGCCCGTCGAGATCGGCTTCGTATTCGAGGCGCAGGAGCGGGTGGTCGCGGAAGGCATCGGCGGCCCAGGCGCGCCAGGAGAGAATGCGGTCGAAGTACCAGTGGCAGCGATCGGGTTCCAGGGCGAAGGGCCTGACCTCGGGCTTGCGCAGTTTAACGGCGTTGAGGGGGCGGCTCCACTGGTGAGTGCGCATGGCGACCTCGCGCGAGACCAGGCAGTTCAGCAGGTTGGAGCGGCTGAGCAGGATGATGCGGATGTCGCGATTGGAGACCACGCTTTCCCAGGCGGTGCGGACGTTGAGATCGAAGCGGGCGTCGTCGAAGAAGAGCTTGCAGCCGCAGGCGCGGATCGGCTTCTTCGGTGAAGAGAGAAAGACTTCGCGCTCGAGGTAAGCGGCGCCATCCTCGCCGTTGCGGTAGGCGGTGCTTTTGGCGAAGGAAGAGGCCGCGATCTTGCGCCGCTCGACCTCATCCCCGTGGAAGACCTCGCCCAGCATGCGGATTTCGGGGTGCTTTTCCAGCGCCGCCATCATCAGGTTGGAGCCGGTGCGGGCATGGCAGAGCAGGACGAAGCGG
>CAIRBY010000870.1 GCA_903876865.1 uncultured Acidobacteriia bacterium | reverse complement strand
TTGGCGGCCTTTCCATGTACCTGGTCGGTCCGCTGGGCTTGCGGTTGGTCTTCCACGGCGTAGTCGTGCTGGTAGGTGTGCTGCTGCTTTCCGGTGCGGTGAATACGGCCATCATCGGGTCGAACGGAGTGCTGAATCGCGTCGCCGAGGATGGCGTGCTGCCGGACTGGTTCCGGCATCCGCATCACACCTTTGGCACCACGTCGCGACTCATCAACACGATTGTGATTCTGCAACTGGTGACCATTCTCATCACACTGGGCGACATGACGCTGTTGGGCGAAGCGTATGCGTTCGGCGTGGTGTGGAGCTTCTCCATGAAGGCGCTTTCGGTGCTGGTGCTGCGCTACAAGTTGCCGGAGAACCGGTTGTGGAAGACACCGTTGAACATCATGATCGGCAAATCGGAACTGCCGGTCGGGCTGATCCTGATCACGCTTTCCCTGTTCTCGCTCGCGATCATCAACGTTTTGACGAAGAAGGTGGCGACCATCTCGGGAATTGCCTTCACCATCGCCTTCTTCGCGGTGTTTGAGTGCTCGGAGATCTACAACAAGCGCCGGCACAAACACGATGGCCCGGAATCGGAGAAGTTCCGCCTGGATACGCACTCGGAAGTCTCCAAGGAAA
Organism: uncultured Acidobacteriia bacterium; assembly: GCA_903876865.1. Lineage (GTDB taxonomy): Bacteria > Acidobacteriota > Terriglobia > Bryobacterales > Bryobacteraceae > Solibacter. The sequence continues at coordinate 8,720 of CAIRBY010000870.1, read as the reverse complement.
CCGTGCATGTGCGTCCGGGCAACGTGCTCGTAGCGGTGCGCAACCCCAGCCGCCTGCAGCACCTGGAGCGGATCCTGCGTAAGACGGACACGCGCAAGATCGATATCGTAGTGCTTTCGGTACGCACCTTGAAAGCGGGCGCGGGCGAGTACGGGCTGGAACCGGACCAGATGTTTTCCGACGCGGAGACGGAAGTCTTCTCCAAAGTCGTCAACCTGGCGGAAAAGGCAGGCAAACACGTCGAACTGATGGTGGTGCCCGGCGCCGATCCCTACGACGCGGTGGTACAGACTGCGGCGCGGCTGCAATCTTCGCGCATTGTCATGGGACTTTCGCCGAAGCTGACTCCTTCTGAACAAGGCGCGCAGGTAGGCGAGTATTGGGAGAAGTTGCCGGAACCGCGGCCCTCGCTCTCGCTCGAACTGGTGCTGGAAAATCAGAAGGACGTTGTCTTCTTCAACCTGGGACCGCATCCCCCCCGGCTCTGGCCGCAGGATCTGGATCTGGTGCACAAGCTGTGGCTCGACCTGAGCGCCCGCGGCCCGGGTTCGAAACTGCATCACCGCGATATTGTCGGCGTGGCCCTGCGCCGCATGGCGGCGGAGTTGCAATCGCCGCGCGCCGCGGAAGTGGTTTCGGACGTGGTCAAGGAAGCAGCCGATCCGAATCACGGGCTCGAGTAACCTCGGCACGAATAACATCGGCACGAATAACATCGGCACGAATACAACAACCCGCCCGCTGTTAAGCTGTCGGGTGTGAAACTCGTCACCTCCGCCGCCATCGCCTTGGCCGCCGCCTGTGCGGCTTTCGGCGCTACGCTTGCGCCTTACGCGCTGGAATGCGAAGCGCGAAAGAACCCCGTTGGAATCGATTTGGCCTCGCCGCGCCTCTCATGGAAGTTGACCGGCGCGGAACAAACCGCGTATCAGGTGCAGGTGGGCCGCACCGTGGCAGGCGCCGAGGTGTGGGATTCAGGGCGAATCACTTCGGCTGAGACCGCGATCGCGCTGCCGCAGCGGGCCGAGGCCTTCCGGCGCTACTATTGGCGGGTGCGCGTCTGGAATCCGCAGGGTGACGCCTCGCCGTGGAGTGAGGCGGCGGAGTGGACGCAAGTGCCGCCCGGCGCGAGCGGCTGGAAGGGCGGCTGGATCGCGCATCCCGATTCGAGCCTGCGCTCTGGACCATTGCCGCTCTTTCGCAAGGAAGTGCAACTCGCCAAGCCGGTACGGCGCGCGCTCGCGCTGATCGCGGGCGTGGGCTTCCACGAACTCCACATCAACGGCGGCAAGGTCGGCGACCACGTACTCGCCCCGGCGTGGAGCAACTTCCGCGCGAGCGTCTATTACGAGACCTTCGATGTGACCGCGCAACTGCATTCCGGAGCCAACACAATCGGGGTGATGCTCGGCAACGGCTTTTATAACGTGGCGGGTGGACGCTACGCCAAGTACACAGGCAGTTTCGGCGCGCCGCGCGTGCGGGCGTACCTGCGCGTCGAGTTTGAGGACGGCACGCTGCTAGAGACCGGCACCGACACCACCTGGCGCACCACCGAAGGCCCCATCACGTTCAGTTGCATCTATGGCGGCGAAGATTACGACGCGCGGCGCGAACCCACTGGCTGGGACCGCGCGGGCTTCGACGATTCCGGGTGGCGGCGCGCCTCGGGCGTGGATGCTCCGGGCGGCGAACTGCGCGCGCAGCTGAGCCCGCCGGTGCGCGTGCAGCAGAGCTTCCGCGCGGTGAAAGTCACCACGCCAAAACCAGGCGTCACGGTCTACGACCTGGGGCAGAATTTCGCCGGATGGCCGCGCCTCGTAGCCAGCGGGGCGGCGGGCGGCACCGTCAAGATGACTCCCGGGGAATTACTGAACGCCGAGGGACTGGTTTCGCAACGCTCCTCCGGCGGTCCGGTGTGGTTCCTCTACACGCTGCGCGGCGGGGGCGAAGAGACGTGGGAGCCGCGCTTTTCCTACACCGGCTTTCGCTACGTGCAGGTGGAAGGCACGGCCGCCGTGCGTTCGATCGAAGGCGAGTTCCTCCATCTGGACGCGGCGCGGACGGGCGAATTTTCCAGTTCCAACCAGCGCCTCAACCGCATCCACGCGCTGATCGACGCGGCCGTGCGCAGCAACCTGCAGCATGTGCTGACGGATTGCCCCCACCGCGAGAAGCTGGGATGGCTGGAGCAGTTTCATCTGATGGGCCCGGCGCTGCTCTTCGATTGGGATCTGCGCACGTACCTGCCGAAGATCGCGCGCGATATGCGGGAGGCGCAGACCATCGACGGGCTGGTGCCGGATATCGCGCCCGAATACGTGGTCTTCGGCGGCGGCTTCCGCGATTCGCCCGAGTGGGGCAGCACGGCGTTCCAATTGCCGTGGCTGGGCTGGCAGATTTACGGCGACCGCAACACACTCGCGGCGGCTTACCCGGCGATGCGGCGATACCACGAGTATCTGCAGGGCAAACTCGAGAACGGCCTGCTGACATATGGCCTGGGCGATTGGTACGACATCGGGCCGCGCGGTCCCGGCTACTCCCAACTGACGCCGCAGGGCGTGACCGCAAGCGCGCTCTACTGGAGCGACTTGCAGGTGATGGCGCGCGCGGCGCGCGTGCTCGGCGAGACGGGCGGAACGGCGGACGCGGATGCGAACCGCTTGGCGACCGCGTTCCAACAGACATTCCTGAAAGACGGCACCTACTCGACGGGCAGCCAGACGGCGCTCGCCATGCCGCTGGCGCTGGGCTTGGCCCCCGCGGAGTTGCGTGCCTCGCTCGCGGAGAAACTGGTCGCGGAGATCCGCTCCAAGGGCAATCACACCACCGCGGGAGACATCGGCTACCGCTATGTATTGCGCGCGCTGATGGACGCCGGGCGCAGCGACGTGATCTATGACATGGCGGTGGCCGATACTCCGCCGAGTTATGCCGGGCAACTGGCGGCGGGGGCAACGTCCTTGACCGAGGCCTGGGACGCGAACCCGAACAGTTCGCAGAATCACCTGATGCTGGGCCACATCGAAGAGTGGTTCTACGCGGGCTTGGCGGGCATTCGGGTGGGTGAGGCGGGGTTGCGGCACATCGAGATCCGGCCACAGCCGGCGGGCGACCTGACGTGGGTGAAGGCGAAGTGGGAGACCTTCCGCGGTCCCGTGGTGGTGGAGTGGAAGCGCGAGGAGAGCAAGTTCCAATTGCACGTGGCGCTGCCGCCCGGCATGACGGCGGACGTGTACCTGCCGGGCGCCGCGAAAGCGGAACGAATCCCATCCGGCGCGCGCGACTGGTAAGATACTCCGGATGCGCAAGCTTTTGTGGATGATGCTGCTGGCCGCACCCCTGTGCGCGGCGGAGTTCGACTATTACCTGCTGGCACTCTCCTGGGCGCCGGATTTCTGCGCGCAGGCGAAGGGCTACAAAGACCCGGCGGAGTGCGGTCCGGGAAGAAAACTCGGCTTCGTGGTGCACGGACTCTGGCCGCAGGCGGAGAGCGGACGCGGTCCGGAGAATTGCGGCGCGGCGCGACCGGTGGCGGCGAGCCTCGTGCAATCGATGCTGAATTACATCCCCACGGCGAGCCTGATCCAACATGAATGGAAGACTCACGGCACGTGCAGCGGCTTGGGCGCGGCGGAGTATTTCGCGGCGGTGCGCAAGGCGCGGGATGCGGTGAAGATCCCGGCGGAGTTCGCGGCGTCTGCCCAGGTGATGCAGATGACTCCGGTGGCGATTGAAGCGGCGTTTCAGAAGGCAAACCCGGGGATTCCCAAGGCGGCGTTCCGCACGACTTGTAGCGGAGGCGCGTTGCAGGAGGTGCGGGTCTGCTTTGGCAGGGACCTCACGCCGCGCGCCTGCGGCGGCAGTGCGGGGGAGTGCCGGGCGGGGGCGATGAGCGTGCTGCCGGTGAGGTAGGGGAGACATTCCGGGCAGGGCTTCGCCTGCCCGGGGAAAACACCAAGTTAGTAAGACAGGCTGGGAAGCCTGTCCTACTGGTATACGGCGACTTTTTTGAAGTCGCCGGCTTTGACGATGGTGACGCCGGCCGGGTCCAGATATTTGCGGAAGGCGGCGTTGATCTGCTCGAGCGTGAGCGCCTGAATCTTGGAATCCTGCTGCTCATCGTAGAGCATCGTGCGGCCCAACTGTTCGTGGGAAGAGATCAGGCCGACGAGCGCCGATTCCTGCGAGCGGGAGACCTTGCGGGCATCCGCGTACGCCTTCTTGGCCTCTGTGACTTCGGCCTGGGTGAAGCCTTCCTTCAAGGTCTTCTTGAGTTCGTCCACGAAGCTGGCTTCGACCTTCGGCATGTTGACCGGGTTGCAGCTTACGGTGGCGGAGAAGAGCGCGGCATCGCCATCGGTGGGGGCGGTGAAGCGGGAACTCGCGCCATAGCTGAGGCCTTCGCGGTTGCGGATGCGGTTGGGCATGCGCGCGGTGATGGAACCGCCGAACATATAGTTGGCGAGCACCATGGCGGGGTAATCCGCGCTGCTCTCTGAGAGTTTGAGACGCATGCCGGCTTCGAACTGGGCGTTCTCTTTATCGGGCGTCTCGATCTTCTTGTTGAGCGCGTCCACCTTCTTGTAGGCGCTGGTGAGGCGGGCGTAGGGGCCGGGCGCGGTCCAACCGCCGAGCAGTTCGGCCGCGAGCTTCTGCACGGCAGCCTGATCCACATCGCCGACCACGACGAACTCGCCGTGCGAGGCTCCGTAGAACTCCTTGTGGAAGGCGGCCACGTCGGCAAGCGTGAGCTTCTTCATCTCATCCAACTGCTCTTCGCGGGTGGGCTGATACTGCGGGTCGCCCTTGGCGAAGGGGCTGAGGTGACGCTGCAACTCCTGCGCGGAAAGCTGCTCGGGCTGGGAAGGAACGTTCTCCAACTGGCGCACGCGCTGAGCCTTCATGCGGTCGAATTCGGTCTCGGGATAGGCCGGTTCGCGGAGCATCTCCACAGCGAGACGCATCGCGGCGGGCAGATTTTCGGGCTTCACGGTGATGGTCGCGCTGGCTCCGGAGAGTCCGCCGCCACCGCCCGCGCCGCCGCGGCCACCACCGCCGCCACGTCCGCCACCGCCGCCACCGCCACCGCCGGAGACCTGCACGCGCGCGTCCAACTTCTCGAGTTCGTCCTGAATCTGCTGGCGATTGCGCGTCTTGGTGCCGCTCATCAGCAGGCTTCCGGCGAGTTGCCCGGCGGCGTTCTTACCGGAGAGCGTTTTGGCATCCCCGAAGTGGAGGTCGATCGCGATCGAGACGGTGCCGCCCGCCATCTTCTTGGGCAGCATCGCGACCTTCATGCCGTTGGCGAGCTTGGAGCGCACCACGCGCTTTTCAATATTGGCGGGCGTGGGGTCGAACTCCTCGGCGCGAGACACGACGATATTGCTCTTGTAATTCGTCAGCATCGAAGAGAACTTGGGCGTGGCGGGAACGGTGGTGCGATCCGGCGCCGCGTCCGGAATGAAGATACCCACGGTGAGGTTCGAATCCTTGATATAGGCCTTGGCGACACGCACCAGATCTTCCGGCGTGACCTGCTGCACGCGGTCGTGCTGCAGGAACATGAGGCGCCAATCGCCCTGCGAGACCGGGGTGGTCATGCCCATGGCGACCTGCTGCGAATCGGTCAACTGCTGTTCCATGGAACGCGCCAGGCGAGTCTTCACGCGGTCCACTTCCTCTTTGGTGGGGGGCTCGGCGACAACGCCCTTCAGCGTATCCACGATGATCTTGCGAACCTCGTCCATGGATTGATCGTTGCTGAGTGTGGCGGAAACTTCGATCAGGCCGGGATCGTGAAGCTGTTGCACGCGCATGCTGGCGGATTCGGCCTTCTTGTTATCGACGAGGGCTTTGGTGAGGCGTCCGTTGCCGCCGCCACCGCCGCCGCGTCCGCCGCGTCCGCCACCGCCGCCGCTCATCACTCCGGCCAGCACCTGCAACGCCGCCGCATCGGGATGGCCGGCCGCGGGACCGTGATAGGCCATGATCAGATCGTGGCCTTCGCCGACGCGGCGCAGTTCCACGTAGCGCATACCATCCTGCGCGGGCTCCACCGTGTAGGTCTGGTCGAGCTTGCGCTCGGGGCGCGGGATGCGGCCGAGCGAATCGGCGACCCATTGCAGGGTCTTGGCCTCATCGAGCTTGCCGCCGAGCGCGAGCACGGTGTTATCGGGTTGGTAATACTTGCGGTAGAAGGCGGCGAGGCGTTCGGCGGGCACCTTTTCGATATCCTCGCGCGAACCGATCGTGCTCTTGCCATAGTTGTGCCAGAGGAAGGCGGTGGAGGCGACGCGTTCGCGCAACACGCTCTGCGGACTGTTTTCGCCGCGCTCGAATTCGTTGCGCACCACAGTCATTTCCACGTCCAGCAGTTCCTTGGTGATCTTCACGTTCACCAGACGAGCCGCTTCCAGGCCGAGCGCCCACTTGAGATTCTCGTCGCTGGCGGTGAAGGTCTCGTAGTAGTTGGTGCGGTCTTCGGAGGTGGTGCCGTTCCAGTTGGCGCCGTGGGCCACAATCTCGTTCTTGATCTGGCGTCCATCGTTGGTCTCGATGAAATCCATGTGCTCCAGCAGGTGAGCCATGCCGGTTTCGCCGTAGCCTTCGTGGCGCGAGCCCACTTCCACGATCATGTTGACGGTGATCTTGGGGTTGGCGGGATCCGGATAGAGCAGCACGCGCAACCCGTTGGGGTATTCATATTCGGTGATGCCGCCGACGGTGGCCTTTTTCTGGACGCCGGGAGGCAGGGTCTGGCAGTAGGCGGAGACCGCCAGGGTCAGGATAGCGAGGAATGTGGCACGCATAGGTAGAGAGAGATGGCGTACCGGGAATTTCGGAGGTTACGGTCAGGAATAAGACTATCAGCAATAAGAGCAGAAGAAAAGTCGCTGCCCTGTGTCGAGGTTCAAGAGCAGACGGGGAAGGCGGCGGAGCGCGGCCGCGGCGCGCGGGCTATCCGGCTCATTTTGAATGACTTGGCGATAGTAGTCGAGGGCGCGTTCGCGGGCTGGGGCGGCTACGCGGGCGTTAGCGGCGCGGCGTGGATACGGCGGCGCGCTCACGATCGGGTCGTCGGGCGGCGCATGGCCGATCGACCACCAGCTCTCGCTCGCGACGGCCAGCGCATAGAGCACTTCGCCACGGAAATCCGAGCGGGGATGAGTGGCGAGGAACTCTTCCCCGCGGCGGATCACTTCGCGGAAGAGATCGGGATTGGCGGGGCAGCCTTCGCCGGGTTCCGTATACCAGCCGCGGCGCTGCAGTTCGAGGAAGGCCAGTTCCCCGCCCTCGGTGAGCGGCAGTTCCCGCCACGCGCGCCACAGCAACTCGTGACGGTAGTTGAGACCGCCCTGATGGGAGGGTCCGCCGAGCGCGGCACCGAAGCCGGAGAGCAGGCGGCGCAGGGGTTCGGCATCGGTGGTGGTCTGCGCGAGTTGGGTCACGATGGAATCGGCGGCAACTAGGTCGAGGGACTTGCGGGCATCGCCGGCGCGGGCGCTTTCGCGCAGCAGGGTGGCGAGATCTTCGAGGCTGGCGCGGGTGACGGGCGCGCCGACGCGGGCTTTGAGGCGGGCGCGGACGGGGTCATACTCTTCGGCGAGAATGCGCGCATCGCCGGAGCGTTCGCCGAAAAGGCGATCGGTCAGGACGATGAGTTGGACGCCGCGGCGCATGCCGAGCGGATCGGGATTGGTCTGGTTGGCGTGGAGGAAATAGTGCAGCCCGCCGCCGTGCCAGTGGTCTCCGGCGACGGGTTGGCCGTAGCGGAGGCTGCGAAAGCCGGCCTCCATCAGGGCGGGTTCGTGGTCCGGCGCGCCGAAGCGGCGGGTGAGTTCGGCGCGGAGTTCGGGCAGCAGGCTGGCAGTGGTGGCGGGCGATTCATCGACGGGATGCAGATCGACGCGGAGGCGGGCTTCACGGGCGGGTTCGCCGAAGGCGTAGAAGAAGGATTCGCGCACGATGCCGTCGCGGGTGTCGTGGCAGTGGCGGGTCCACTGAGTAGTGGCGTAGATATCCATCTGCACCGGGATGTGGCCCACGCAGGTGGCGGCGGGGGGCTGCTCCCACCCGATGCCGGAGAGGCGTGCGAGAAAGACGAGGCTGGCGGCGGTCAACATCGCGATTTGAATTGCAATCGGGGGGCCAAATCCCAAAAGTAGGGCAGGCGTTTCCGCCTGCCAACTCCCCGGGCGCAAAAGGTTGGCAGGCGCCTGCGCTTCCGCGCACACGGGCGTGCTCGAATTGACACGGCGGGCGCGATAGGATGGGAGGCACGATGGCAACTCAGAGCTTGACTGCTTACCCGGTGGTGCTGGACGTTCCGGCGAATCTGGCGTTCTTGAGCGCGGTCTTGGGGGCGGCGGAGAAGGTCCGCATGGTGGGCGGCGCGGGCGGGTATCACGCCGAAGTGGAGATTGGCGACACGCTGCTCATGATCGGCGGCGGCGGCGAGGGCGTGACATGGCAGGGCGAGGCGCGGCCGATGGCGTTCCACGTCTACGTGCCGGATGTGGATGCGACCTACGCCAAGGCGCTCGAGTGCGGGGCGGAATCGCTGCAGGCTCCTGTGGACGAGCCGTGGGGCGAGCGCAGGGCGAATGTGAAGGACGCGTGGGGCAACTGCTGGTATCTGGCGACGTTCCGGGGCGCGAACTACTTCTCCGAGGGCGCACCGACGGTGCAGCCGTTCTTGCAGCCGGTGAAGGCGG
>CAIRBY010000869.1 GCA_903876865.1 uncultured Acidobacteriia bacterium | reverse complement strand
GTGATGGGCTTCCTCGAAGTGGCCGCCGCCATGAAGTTCCTCTCCAACGTGGACCTGGTCTGGCGCTGGAACATCTTCACGCGCCAGACCGTGCTCGCGGTCTGGATCGCTACCGGCATTCTGACGGTGCTCTACCTGCTCGGTATCTTCCGCCTCTCCCACGATTCGCCCGTCGAGCGCGTCGGACCCCTGCGCCTCGCCGCGGTGGCGTTTTTCCTCGCGGTCACCATCGCCATGATTCCCGGACTCTTCGGACAGAGACTCGGTGAATTGGATTCCTTCCTGCCGCCCGAATCCGAGGAGCGCGCCGTGGCGGGCACAGTTCAGACCGGCGACGGCACCCACTGGATTCTCAACGATCTTGCGGGTGCGCGCGAGCAGGCGCGGCGTGAACAGAAGTTCGTGTTCGTCGATTTTACCGGCTATACGTGCACCAACTGCCGCTGGATGGAAGCCAATATGTTTCCCCGCCGCGAAGTCCACGAGGAGATCGCGAAGTTCGTCGCGGTGCGCCTCTATACCGATGGCGACGGCGCGCTCTACGATCGCCAGCAAAAGCTACAGCAGTCCGTCTTTCATACCGTCGCGCTGCCGCTCTACGCCATCCTGAAGCCAGACGGATCCCCGGTCGCAACGTTCCCCGGTCTGACTCGCAATCCGGCGGAGTTTCTCGAGTTCCTGCGGCGGGGTCTTGCCTCGAATTTCCCGCCGGCTGCGTTGACTTCGACGGGGAGATGAGCGGACTGCCGGGCGATTCGCTCCCCTACAGGAGACCTCGCCGAAGGTAGAACTACGGATCTCTACCCGGTGGTATGATCGTGAAACCCTTGTTGAAACCAAAGCCTGCCACAATCGTGATAGCTGCGCTCACGATGGCTACCGCAGCGGTCGGTGCGCTTCAGATGGCGCACATCCGGTTGGGCATCGTCACCAGCCAGGGGGCGGATGTTCTTTGTCCGGCGCTGCTCTACATTACGATGCGCCGCAATCAAACACTACTGAAGCGAGTGTGGCCGGCACGCCCTAATCCTGAAAGCCGCCGCGATGCTGCTCGGCGCGTGTTACGCCTGGGAGTTTCGCCAGCTCCACAACTTCGAAGGTACACCGCTATTCTTTACCCGCGGCACCTTCGATCCGCTGGACCTGCTCTCCTACTCACTGGGAGTCGCAGCCGTATACTTGCCAGACCGTTGGATCCGGCGCCCCTCCGTCGAGGAAATCTTCAAGCCGCGATCCGGATGAGTGGCGCGCTTTCGGCGCCTCCTCTCGCGAACAGGTAGTCCGAGCCACTTGCAGACCTACTTCAGTTGAATCCCCCGCGCCTCGATCGTCCGCGCGGTTGCGCGGTCCAGATTTGCCAGCGCCTCGGCGAAATCCGCGGTGGCCCGCGCCTCGCGGTTACGGGACGCAATCAGGTCCGTCTGGCGTTGCAGCACCAGGAACACGCTGCTGGTACCGCCCTGGAATTGCCGCTGCTCGCTGGCATACTGCTCTTCCGCCGAGCGCCGCGCCACGCCCGCCGCTTCCATTCGCGCGCGGCCGGAAGTGGCCACCTGCAGGGCGTTGCGAACGTCCGCTTCCACCAGCATGCCAACCTGGTTTTCCACGTTGTGCAGCCGCTTGCCCTCCGCCACTGCCACCGCGGATTGGGCCAGCGCCGTGCGGTTGCGCAGCGGCAGAGACATTTGCACGCCCACCTGCGCGGTGGGGAAGTTCCCGTTGGCCAGGTTGCTCAAACTCTGCCCGTAGCCGCCGTTGAAAAGCGCCGGCACGGTGCCGAAGAGTCCCGGGAAGAGCGAAGACAAGGGGTTGTTGGCGCTAACCACCGAGGTGCCCGCCAACCCTGCCGAGATCAGATTCGCGAAGGCGTCGATCTTGGGACGGGACGCCTCACGCGCCAGGCGCGCATTGAGGGCGTTGATGTCCAGAGCCAGCGAGGTTTCGGCAATCTCCGGACGTCCGCTCAGCGCCGCCTTCACCGCGTCATCCAGAGCCGGCAGCGTCGCCTTGGGATCCACCTTGGTCTCCGGAATCAGCGCGGCTCCCCACATCAGGTCGGTGCGATCGGGGAGCATGAGTTGCTTGAGGGAGTTTTCCGCCGCCGTCAGCCCCTGCTGCGCGGCGAAGACCGCCTGTTGGAACGTAGAAACCTGCGTCTGCGCCGCCACCACATCCACCGCAGCCAACAGGCCCTGCTCCGCCTGGCGCTTGTTGCTTTCGAACTGGCGCTCGGCGAGTTTCATGCCTTCCATCTGCACGCTCAGGTTCTGGTACGCATAATCCAGTTCCCAGTAGGCCTGCACCGCCAGCGTGACCACTTCGATCACGCGCTGGCGCAGCGCCTGCGTGCTCACCTGCTGGTTCTTGCGCGCCACCTGCAGACGATGGCGATTGTCGTCGAAGCGCAATCCCCGCCATAGCGGTTGCGTCAGGTTCAACGTCAAGGATGTGGGAAATTGCGGATTCAGCGTGTTGAAGGAACTATCCGCGCGCTGCCGGTCGCTACTAAAGGAAAGCGCGTAGGTCCCGCCGAAGGGACTTAAGCCCGTCAACTGCGGCGTGGCGTTCACCTCCGTGGAACTCAACTTCCCGCTGGGCGTGCCTCCGATCAAACTCGCGATCGGCGTGATGGCCCGCGTACGGTACGCCTTCACTCCCAACACCGGATCGTATGCGCCCTGCGCGCCGCGGATCTGGTAGCCGGCCTCCTCTACCTGAATCCGCGAAGTCTTCAGGTCCGGATCGTTCGCGAGCACACGCTCGATCACCTCCGGCAAGCGCAGATTGGCGTCGCGTGTGATGCCGATCCGGCCGCGGATCTCCACTTCCTGGAGCGGTTGAACCTGGGTAACGGTCTGCCCGAACAGCGATCCGGTCAGCGATGCGATCAGCGCCGTGGAAACCGCCGCTGCCTTGGTGGCGCGTCTCCGCAGCCATCCCAGACCGGGTACGCGGGCCTTGGCGAACCAGTCGCCCAGATCCTCGAACAGCGAATAGAACACCGGCACCGCCAGCAGCGTCAGCAACAGGCAGAGCGATTGGCCGCCCACCACCAGCACGCCGATGGAGCGGTTGGTGGCCGCTCCGGTGCCGCGCGAAATCACCAGCGGGGCCATGCCTGCCACCAGTGCAATGGTCGTCATCAGAATCGGCCGCAAGCGGTCGCGATTGGCCTGAATGATGGCGTCGTAACGGTTCATCCCGCTCCCGCGCAATCCATTGGTATGGTCGATCTGCAGAATCGCGTTCTTCTTCACGATTCCAAACAGCAGCAGCAGACCCAGTCCGCTGAAAATGTTCACGGTCTGATGCGCCAACAGCAGCGCCAGAATCCCGAACGGCACAGCCAGCGGCAGCGTGAGCAGAATCGTAATCGGGTGAATGAAGCTCTCAAACTGCGCCGCCAGTACGATGTACATGAAGATGAAGGTGAGCGAAAACGCGAGCGCGAAGTAGTAGCCCGTGCGCCCCAATTCCTTCGAACTGCCGGCCAGCCCAGCACGATAGCCCGGCTCCATGCCCAGCCCCTTTGTGTCTTCGTTGAGTTCGGCCAGAATTCCCGCCTGCGAACCACCCGGCAACACATTGCCGGAGACCGTAACCTGCCGCTGACGCCCAATGCGGTTGATGGAAGACGGACCCGTCCCGGGCAGGATCTTCACTACCTCGTCCAATCCCACCGAACCCACCTTCTGCGAAGGAACTGTCATCTTTGCCAGGCCCTCCACACCGCCGCGGAACTGTTCCAGCGCGCGCACCACCACGTCATACTGATCTTCGCCCGCGTTGAACGTGGAGGCGGTCTGCCCAGCCACCAGCGTGTTCAGCGCCTGTTCGATATCCAACACGCTGACGCCCAGATCGGCGGCGCGCGGACGGTCGATTTCCAGCCGGATCTCCGGCTTGCCGCTGCGCAAGGTGGAATCGGCATCCACCACGCCCGGGTTGGCCTTCATCTTCGCCAAAAGCCCCTGCGAATACTGCGCCAGCTTCTGCAGGTCCGGACCTTGCACGAAGTATTGAATGTCCGCGTTGCTCTGGTTGCCGCCCACGGTGCTCACCAGTTCCACACCGGTATGAATCTCCGGGGGATACTTCTTCATCAGTTCGCGCGTGCGCTGCATCAGCTGTTGCTGAGTAATCGTGCGCTCCAGGCTGTCCGTCAACTTCACGTAAATCGAGGCGTTGTTGACGCTCTTATCCGCGCTGCCGCCTGCCGTCATCAACGTGTGCGACACACCCGGCAACTTGCGAATATCCTGCGCGATATTCTCCGCAATGTTGGTGGTCGCGGCAATCGACGTACCTTCCGGGGTGCGGATCAGCACGTTGTACTGCGATTGATCGTCCACCGGCAGGAAGTTCTTGCCCACAAACATGAACAGGGGAACAATGGAGATCATTACGCCCGCGCAAGCCGCCACAATCGTCTTGCGATGGCTCATGCTCCATACCAGCATCCGCGTATAGTAGATGTCGATCCACTTGAAGACGAACGAGTCTTTGGAAGAGTGATGGCCCGGCCCATCCGGCTCCGGAGGCTTGATGAAGCGGGAGCAGAGCATCGGGGTGAGCGTGAAGGAAACCAGCAGCGAGACCGCGATGGCGAAGGCCGAAGTGAACCCGAAGGAACTCATGAAGCGGCCCACGATTCCGCCCATGAATCCGACCGGCAGAAATACCGCCAGCAGGCTCAGCGTGGTTGCCATCACCGCCAGCCCAATCTCTTTCGTGCCCTGAATCGCCGCCTGCATCGGCGGCATGTGTTTCTCTTCGATGAACCGGTAGACGTTTTCCAACACGATGATGGCGTCATCGATTACGATGCCGACCATCAGCGTCAGGGCGAGCATCGTAATCTGGTTGAGCGTGAACCCCATGGCCGCCATCAACGCGAAAGTCGAGATGATGGAGGTCGGAATCGCGATTGCCGCGATCAAGGTCGTGCGGATGTTCGCCAGGAACAGGAAGATGATCACCGCGGCGAAGAAACTGCCTTCGATCAGGTGGTGTTTGATATTTTCCACGGCCGCCTTGATGAAGACGGATTGGTCGCTGATGATGCTGGCCTTGATATCCGGCGGCAGTGCCGCGGAGATTTCCGCCAACCGCGATTTCACTTCCTCCGCGGTGGCCACGGTGTTCACGCCGCTTTGTTTCGCCACCACCAGCGTCACCGCCGGCACGCCATCCAGGCGGGCCGCCGAGCGCGGTTCCTCGTAGCTATCCTCGGCCATTCCGATATCGGAGACCTTCACCACATAGCCGTTGCGCCGCGCCACGGTGATCTGGTTGAACTGCGCCGAATCCACAATCCGGCCGGTGGTGCGTACCGTCAATTCGCGCGCGCCGGCGTTGAGGTTGCCACCCGGAAGTTCCAGGTTCTGCGCCCGCAGGGCGTTAAAGACGTCGTTGATGGTCAGGTTGTAGGAGCGAAGCTTGTCCGGGTCCACCTGTACGTGGATTTCCCGCCGCGCGCCCCCCACGATCGTAATCTGCCCCACGCCCGCCGCGTTTTCAAGTTTCTGTTTGATCTGCTTATCCGCAATGAGAGTGACGTCGCGCAGAGAGCGCTTCGCCGACACGGCGATCTGTAAAATGGGCGCCGCGTCCGGATCGAACTTCTGCACCACCGGCTGCTTGGCCGTCTGCGGCAGGTTCGGCACGACAAGATTGACCTTGTTCTGCACCTCCTGCGCCGCCACATCGCCATTCTTCGACAACTCGAACTGAATCGTCACCAGCGACTGGCCCTCGGAAGAGACCGAGCGCACTTCATCCACCTGGCTGATGGTATTGACCGCATCCTCGACCTTCTTGGAAATTTCGGTTTCGATCTCTTCCGGCGACGCGCCCGGGTTCGCGATGATCACGACTACGGTCGGGATATCCACCTTCGGGAACAGATCGACGCCGAGGCTGAAGTAACAGAAGATGCCTACGACTACCAGAGACAGCACCAGCATGGTCGCAAAGACCGGCCGGCGTACGCACAACTGAGCGAGTGTATGCATGGCTTAACGGACCTCTACCCGGGCGCCATCGTACAGCGCGCCCTGCTGGCTTGTCGCCACCGTTTCGTTGCCATTGAGGCCGCTGACGATGCGGATGTCATCGCCATCCACATCCCCGGTGACCACCACACGCAAGTGCGCGATCTTGTTTTCGACCACAAAGACCTGGTAGGAATCCGTGGTCTTATCGCGGATCACCGCCTTGCGCGGCGCGAACACCGCGGTCTCTCCGCCGGGCAGCAACACCCGCGCCGTCGCGAACATACCGGGCCGTAATTCCGCCTTGGGATTGTCGAACGTCGCCTCCAGAATGAAGACCCGCGAATTCGGGTCCACCGAGGGGTTCACCGCCGTGATCCGGCCCGAGAACTCCTTGTCCGGATAGGCGCCCACGCGGGCAATCACGGTCATTCCCAATTTGCCTTGCGAGGCGCGTTGCTCCGGCGTCTGCAGTTGCAGCTTCACGGTGCCGATGCGCACGATGGTCGCGAGCTTATTCGCCAGCGCCACGTACTCACCCGCCGCCACGGGACGCGCGGTGATCGAGCCCTCAAAGGGCGCGCGGATCGTGGTATCGGCCAGGCCCTTCTCCGCCTGAGCCAACTGCGCCCGTACCCCTTCCAGAGACGCCTGGGAATTCTCTACCGCGCCGTAACTCTGCCGCGCCCCGTTGAGCGCCGCTTCGTACTGCTGCTTGGCCGCGTTTGCCTGCGCATCGGCCGTCTCCTGCGCGGTGCGCGCGCGCTCGTAGGCGGCACGCGAAACATCGCCCGACGCCACCAGATTTTCATAGCGCTTGGCGTCCGCCGCCGCCAGCCGTGCCTGCGCCATGGCGGACTCATACGCCGCCCGCGCCGCCACCGCCTCCGGCATTGTCTCCGGCTGGAACTTGCCCTGTCCATTGAAGCCGATGCGCGATTGCGATTGCCTTACCCCCGCCATCGCCTGCTCCAGCCCCGCGCGAGCCTGATCCAACCGCAGTTGCGCATCGCGGTGGTCGAGTTCGCAGATCACCTGACCCTGACGCACGAAGTCGCCCACATTCACCGGTGTCGCAATCACACGTCCCGGCACCAACGGCGCGATGTCGCTGGTTTCATCGGCCACGAAGCTGCCGGTTTCGGAGAATGACGCCGGCACGTTGCGTGTCGCGGTCGCCGCAGTGGTCACCGTCACCGTTTTCGGCGCGGTGGATTCGGCAGCCGCCGTCGTATCTTTTTCTTTTGCACAGCCGCTCAGTAGCGCTGCGAGTATGGCAATCGATCCCACCCAATAGCGAAGCATCACTTCTTCCCCTTTACCGATTTCGTATTCTTCAAGCCGCTCATCAAGATCCGCACGAAGTCCTCCACCACCTGCTGGTTGGGAACCGTAGTCTGAAATCCGAACATTTCCGTCATCATTCCGTAGTGTTTGGCAATCCCCACCACCGCCGCGATGACCGAACCGGCATCGCAGCCGATCAGCGCCCCCTCCGCCTGCCGCCGCTTCACGTAAGCCAGCAGCATCTCGGCAATCGGGGCCACGATCTGCCGGTTGTGCGCCAAACCCGCTTCGTGGCCTTCGAGCGCGGCAAAGAGCATCAGCCGGTGCATGCGCGCGTCGCAGTGGTGCGATTCCAGAATCCGTCCGATCATAGAGCGGATGAGGCCCTCGTCATCGTCGAGGTCCATGGCGGCTTTCCACTCCGCCATACACTCGGCGAATTGACCGCTGGCGTGGTGATCGTCGATGACGGCCGCGTAGAGGGCAAGTTTGCTCGGGAAATGACGGAAGATGATTGCCTCCGTCACGCCCGCCGCCCGGGCGATTTCCTTGGTGGTGGCGCCATCGAACCCCTTCCGGGAAAAGAGGTCGAGGGCCGTATCCAACAGTTGGCGCCGCCTGTCGGAGGCG
>CAIRBY010000868.1 GCA_903876865.1 uncultured Acidobacteriia bacterium | reverse complement strand
CGACTACGATCTGATCGTGGCCGCGGCGGACGCGGTGGTGGTGGTGGTCCGGCCCGATCACACCAACCGCAAGGCGCTCCTCAGGGCCTTGGATTCCATCGACCCGGGGAAGTCGCTTGGCGTTATTTTGAACTACATTCCGGACTGGTTCCTGGGTGGAAGCCAGGCTTATTACAGTCACTACGAATACAGGGGGCACCTTGGCAACTCCTGAACCGAGAAAGAACGGCATGTTCACCAACCTGAAACTCGAGTTGTGGCGGAAGGGCATTCGTCAAAACCGGTTTGCGCAAATGCTGGAGGTTGATGAAACCATGCTGAGCAAGATCATCAACGGCTTCCGTGAACCGAACCAGGTGCTGCGCGCGCGCATTGCCACGCTGTTGGAATGCGATGAGTCCTGGCTTTTCGATGGCGCGCTGGAAAACGAGTCCACGGAACGAAGGGTACGCTGACGATGCAGACGATCTTTTGGACCTGCGCCGCACTGGTGGTGTACGCGTACATCGGGTATCCCCTGGTGTTGATCGCGCTCGCGTGCGTGCATCAGATCGCCACAGACCTGCTCTTCGCCGCAGGCAGGCGGGAGCGGCGGCACCGTTCCGGCCGGCCCACTCCCTCCGTCTCGCTGATTTTCGCCGCCCACAACGAAGCCGAAGTAATCGCGGAGAAGATGCGGAATACGGCCGCCATCGACTATCCGGCGGAGTCCTTCGAAGTGCTGATTGGCTGCGATGCCTGCACGGACGAAACCGCGCATCTCGCGCGCCGGGCGGCGATGCCCAACTGCCGCGTCTTCGAATCCGCGGAGCGATCCGGAAAGCCGGCCATGCTCAATCGCCTGGTGCCGGAGGCTCGCGGCGAACTGATCGTCTTCTGCGATGCCAATACCATGATCATGCCGGACGCGGTGCGGCACCTGACGCAGCACTTCGCCTCCCCGCAAGTGGGCTGCGTGTGCGGCGAACTGCGGTTGCGCTCCCTCGACGGCAAGCCCCAGAACGAGGGCGCGTACTGGCGGTATGAGACGTTTCTGAAGTTCCTGGAAAGCCGCCTGAATATGCTGGTGGGCGCCAACGGCGGCCTGTTCGCGATCCGCCGGGAGCTGTTTCAGCCCCTGCCGCCCCACGCCATCACAGACGATTTTCTGATTGCCATGAAAATTCGCGGTGCGGGAATGCGCGTGCTCTACGATCCGGAGGCCGTGGCCTGCGAAGCCGCCTCGGACATGAAGCAGGAGTTCCGCCGCCGCATTCGCATCGGCGCGGGCAATTTCTACGCGTTGCAATATACGTGGCGCATGCTCAATCCGGCCGCGGGTCTGATCGCGCTTGCCTATTGGTCGCACAAAGTCCTGCGCTGGTTCGTTCCCTTTGCGCTCGGCATCTCTCTGCTGGCCGCGGGCACGCTGGCCTTCAAGCCCTTTTACGCGGCGTGTCTCTGCGCCACCACCGCACTTGCCTGCCTGATCGCGTGGGAACACCGCCTGTTGCGCATCGGCAGATCCAGCCGGCTGCTGAGCATTCCCTACTACTTCGCGTCCATGAATCTCGCCTTGATGCTGGGCCTGGTCCGCTGCATGCGCGGCACCCAAACGTTGGTGTGGAACCCCACTCCGCGCCCGGAAGTGCGCACCAAAGGAGCGGGGGCATGAAGCGTCCCGACCTGGCGGTGCTCACCCGCTACGCGCACCTGTGGCTGCCCGGCTATCTGAAAACGCAGATGACCCGCCGCGGCATGCAGGCGCCAAAACGGGTGTGGCTCACCTTGGCCGATCACTACGAACCCTGGTGCCAGCACGCCGGAGAGGCTCTGGCACAAAATCGCGTACGCGCATGGCGAGACCGCTGGCCGAGGATTGCGGAGCGCCACCAAGATTCCGCCGGCCGCCTGCCCAAGTACACGTTCTTCTATGCGGAAGAAGAGTACACCGCGGAGTTTCTGGATGCGCTCGCCGAGATGACGCAAATGGGAATTGCCGATGTGGAGGTGCACCTCCACCACGATGGCGAAGGCGAACAGAATTTCGTGGAGCGCATCGGCGGCTTCATCGAGACCCTGCACCGGCGCCACGGCCTGCTGCGCCAGCACGACGGGCGACTGACGTTCGGCTTCATCCACGGCAACTGGTCGCTGGATAATTCCGGTCCCCGTTGCGGCCTCAACAACGAACTGCTGCTGCTCAAGCAACTCGGCTGCTACGCCGATTTCACGTTCCCCGCCGCTCATCATCCGGCGCAGCCCCGCCTCGTTAATACGATCTATTGGGCGACCGACGATCCCTGCCGGCCCAAGTCTTACGATACGGGCGTGCCCCTCGTCCCCGGCGATGAGTTCGAAGGCGATCTGCTGATGGTGCCCGGACCGTTGGCGCTGAACTGGCGCGGCGGCCGTGTGATGCCGCGCATCGAAGTCGGCGAACTCGCGGCGCATAACCCCGTGACGTCCAGACGCGTCGGCCTCTGGCTGGATGCCGCCCCTCGCATTGGTGCGGACGTGTTCGTGAAACTGTACGCCCACGGCGCCCGGGAAGATAATGCTGCCGCCCTGCTCGGCCGGGACTTGGACTTCACCTTTACGGAACTCGAACGGCTTTCGGTGGAGCGAGGCTTCGAACTCCGCTACACTTCCGCGTGGGAAATGCGGCAGGCCATCGAAGCGGTTCGCTCCACCGGCAACCAAGTCGAGATGGAGGTCGCCGTATGACCGAACCGAATCGCAAGGTGCTGATCGTCGCTTATCAATTCCCTCCGCTCGGCGGGGTCGGTCCGCAGCGTGCACTCAGCCTATGCCGCTACCTGCCGGACTACGGGATCGAGGTCCACGTCCTGACCCCGCGCAACGGCGTCTCCCATACCTACGACCCGACCTTGCTGAACCGCATCCCGGCCGGCGTGCGCGTGCATCGCACACTCACGCCCGAAGTTCCGTACAAGCTCCGCACTGCGGTTTGGAAATTACTCAAACGTTCGGCGCGAGGAAATGGCGCTACGGAAACCGCCGCCCCACCGGCGACGCACAGGCTCGCGAACTTCCTGCAAAAGGCTCTGTTTCCGGACCCGCAACGGGCCTGGGCACTCACGGCGGTTCCCGCCGGCGTTCGCATCATCCGCGAATACGGGATCGGCACCGTGCTGGTCACGGCTCCGCCATTTTCGAGTCTGCTGATTGGCGCCGAACTCAAGCAGCGATGCCCCGAGATTCGTCTGATCAGCGATTTCCGCGACGAATGGTTGGAGTTCTATCTCGATGACGTTTCGGCCGGCGCCGCGCCCTGGTTGCGAAGCCGCGCCGAGCAAGCGCAATCGCTGGTGACCGGCCTGTCGGATTTCGTTGTGGCAGTCACGCCCTCCTCCCTGCAACGGATCCGCGCGCACGCTACTGCGGAACCGGAAGAGAAGTTCGTCTATATTCCCAACGGCTTCGATCGCGAACTCACGCACTCATCGCAAAGTGCCGCCGTGTCCGCAACCGCCGCGCGCGGCAGCAACGAGAAGCTCGTCGTCACTTACCTCGGCACGGTGTACAAGCCCAACTCGCCCGCCGCTTATCTGGATGCGCTCGACCGGCTGCCGGATGAGATCCGCTCGCGATTCGAGACCCGCTTCATCGGACGGATCGACCCGGCGATTGAGGGCATCTTCCGGAATCGCCGCAGTTCGATCCAGGTGCTGGATTTTATGCCGCAGGCCGACGCCATGCGCCACCTCTTCGATTCCGACTATCTTCTGGCGGCAATGCTCAGCGGTCAGACCGTCGTGGCCAAACTCTACGAGTACCTGGCCGCGGGCCGGCCCATACTTGCCATCACGCCGTCAGAGGGCGAAGTGGCGCGCCTGCTCCGCGAGACCCGGTCCGGCTGGGCCGCGGACCCGGAACGGCCGGAATCCGTCGAGGCCATGCTGCACAGCGCCTATTCCGCGTGGTTCGACCGCGTTCCCTTTCAGCCCGCCCACTCGGCGATCGAACGCTATGACCGCCGCCAACTCGCGGGAGTGTTTGCCGGCCTGATTCCCGGCGGGGAGCGGTGCGCGGCATGACCACCGGCTTCGTACTCAAACTCAAGCGCGCCGAATCGCCGTTTTACCGGTGGCTCAAAAGCTGCATCCGGGCATTCTGGACACTGGAGATCCCGGCCTTCAATCTGCTCGTCCCGCTGTGGAAGGTAGTGGCCTCGCTGCGGTCTGTCTGGTATGAGGTGTGGCTCCGAATGTGCGTGGTCGTATATCGCGGCCCCCTGTTCCGCAGCGCCTGCGAATCCGTCGGCAAGCGCCTGTATCTAGAGCTTGTCCCCAATATCAGCGGCCACACCCGCATCCGCATCGGCGACGACGTGCGCATTTCCGGCGCGCTCAGCATCGCGAGTTCGCGGGTTCTGGACAACCCCGAACTGATCGTCGGCAACCGCGT
>CAIRBY010000867.1 GCA_903876865.1 uncultured Acidobacteriia bacterium | reverse complement strand
GCCGGTGAGAGTGGTCGCACGAAGCATTTTCGATCTCCAGGCCTGAAACTCGGCTAGGGACATGATAACCGCTGGCGGCGGGCGGTGTGGGTGGAAGAGCGAGGGTGTGAAGAGCGAGTGACGCAATTTGGGCGTGCACGCGCCGTGTCATGAGCATTCAGAGTGTAGACGCGAGCTACGGGAGGAGTGTGGTTCCTGGGTGAACCGCAGCCAGCGCCCGATCCATGGTGGCGAGGGAACCGCCGTGTCTCCGCGCCAAAACGACAAGGTAGGCGTCGGTGACCTGCCGATGCCCGACGATGCCTGTGCCTGGCATGTCCAGATAAGAGAGATCGTCCGCCCAGAATTCGTGCCGCCGGAGCGAAGAAATGGACTTGAGGAGGAGTTGTGCGGATTCCGCCGTCGCCTCACGCCGGCACGCAGGTGGAAACGGAAGAGCGCGCCTTGCGTGATGGGGCAGGTGGCAAAGCGGTGTCCCTTGAGGAACCATGCCGCCGCGCGGGCGTTCAGGCTATGTTCGGGCGTCGCCAGCGCGATCAGGACGTTGGAGTCGAGCAGGTAGACCTTACTCTTCGTCATCGAGAGCCTTGACGTCTTCCGAGGTCACGGGCCGGGCGCAACGGAAGGTGGGGAAACCATAGTCGCTCATCTTGATGGATGCGCCTACGGCCCCTCTCGACGATTGCAGAATGAGGTCGCCCACCACTCGTCCGAGGCTGCGGTTCTGATCGCGGGCGATGGCCTTGGCGATGTAATAGGCCTCATCGGAAATGTCGAGGGTAGTTCGCACAACAACATCATCGCACAAACGCACAACGCGCTGGCGAGTGGCGTGGAGCGACGCCGCCGGCGGCATGAATTCTCGCGGGCATGGTAGCGGCGACGAAGCAACTTCAAGGAGCGATTCGGATGAAGGGGTGTGGGTTGAAGCTGCTATACTCCGGCAATGCGATCCGCGGCGCGGCTCAAGAGAGGATGGCCGATCGCTCCCGCGCTTTCCGAGGCACCGATTGAAGACGCCCCGGGATGCGCAAGATGAGGGTGAAGGGACAGCAGGCTGACTTCGGGATCTTCACAGCCACATGGCGCGCCTCCGATTCGTTCGCGCACAAGTTCCAGGGATTTCCAAAGAGGGTTCACAAATGAGTAAGGTGTCGCCTTCTGCCAACGGGATTGGTATTCGCGCAGCGCGGTTGCTTCATCCTGTAACGCGGCTGGGGCTCGCCGCGCTCTGGTCGGGCGGGCTCGGCGGTCTGCTGATCGCACTCTGTCTTCTGACTGGTTCCAGGTTTGGTTCTACTTTATATGGTTGGGCTACCTTCGTCACGCTGATTTTTACAGGGTGCGCCGCGCTGCTGTTCTTCGCTTGGGTGCGGCGGGTGGTGATGTGGCGGCTGCGGAACCGGCTGATTGTAAGTTATCTCTTCATCGGCATCATCCCGATCATTCTGCTGTTGCTGATGGCGGCAGTGAGCGGCTACCTGTTTGCCGGGCAGTTTGGCACCTATATCGTGCTGTCTCAGTTGCGATCGACAGTGCAGCATTTGGAAGCAGCAAACGGCGCGCTGGCCGAGCAATTGAATCTGCTGGAGAGGGCGGGCACGCTCAACGAACAGATCGCGGGTCAACTGGCAGCGTTGACCGGCAAGAGCTTTCCGTTGCGGACGATCACGGTCGTGCGGGGCAGTGACACTTTCACGATACCGGCGAACGGGAGCGGGCAGCGCGATACCGGAGCCTCCGTTCAGGGCGATTCCGACGGCTTGGTGATTGAGGGCGATCGCTTGTATCTGCGGGCGGTGAAGCGTTACGCATCGGGGTTGGCCGTGATCGCCGATGTTCCGGTGACACCGGAACTGTTGCTGGCGGCCACGGCTCAACTCGGCGCGGTGACGCTGCTGCTGCCGGATCGGGGAGGAGACGTTCAAATCCCGGCGCCGGCAACGGCGGGCCGGCAAGCCCGTCAGGTTCTGCGAACGGGGAGCGTAGGCCCGACCTCTCAGCGGTGGGACCCCACTTTCAAATTCTTCACCTTGTTCGATCTCATCGAAGGGGAGACCGGGAAGCATCAGATGGGCGCGGTGGGAGTGACTACGCGCCCTTCGCGGCTATACGGCGCACTGTTTTCCACGCTGGGCGACGAGTCGAAGCTACTTTCGCGGGCGCTGCTGGGCCTGTTGATTTTCTTCGGGCTGATTGAACTGGCGGCCCTCTATTCCGGCGTCCGGCTGTCGCGCGGCATGACGCGGGCGGTGGCGGAACTCTATACGGCGACCGAACACGCGGAGCGCAGCGATCTGGCGCACCGGATCGAGGTGCGGGGCGACGATCAGATGGCGGCGCTTGAACACTCGTTCAACTCCATGACGGCGTCGCTGGAGAAACTGCTGGCGGAACAGAAGGAGAAGCAGCGGCTGGAAAGCGAACTTGCCATCGGACACGAAGTGCAGGAGTCGCTCTTCCCGCACCGGTTCACGGGCCTTTCGTCGCTGGAGATGTTGGGTGTGTGCCGTCCCGCCCGGTCGGTCAGCGGCGACTATTACGATTTCATTCCTCTGGGGACGGACCGGGTGGTGGTGGCGGTGGGCGATATCAGCGGGAAGGGAATCTCGGCGGCGCTTTTGATGGCGACGGTACACGCGTTCATCCGCGCGTACTCGCTGGAGCCGGACAAGGTGATCGCGCAGGGGGCGGGAGCGGATGCATTGGGCGCGGGCGATGGGCAAATGTATTACCGGGGGGACGGGACCAGCCAATCGCGACTGGCACCGGGCAGGCTGATGGCGACGTTGAACTATCAGCTGTTTCGGAGCACGCCGCCGGAGAAGTACGCAACCATGTTCCTGGGCTGCTACGACGCGGCGGCGCGGGAATTGCGGTACTGCAATGCGGGGCACCTGCCGCCGATCCTGCTGCGGGCCGATGGCAGTGTGGAGCGCCTGGATACATCCGGCACCGTGGTGGGTCTTTTTGACGGAGAGACCTACGAGGAATCGGCGGTGACGATGGAGCCTGGCGACCTGTTGGCGGCATTCAGCGACGGCGTGACGGAGCCGGAGCGGGAAGCCGAGGAGTTCGGCGAAGAGCGGCTGATCGAACTGCTGCGGAAGAATCGTCAGCAGGAACTCCGGCAGATCGGCGAGGTGGTGACGGGCGCGGTGGCGGCATGGATCGGCGGCGCCGAACAGCCCGATGATGTGACGATCGTGCTGGCGCGCGCTCGCTGAGTTGGGTTCGATCCGATTTTGGGCCGCGAGGGAAGCGATCGCCGGAACCATTCGGCGTCTCTGGACCGACGCGCGCGAGCACCGATGTAATTTCCACGGTAGTGCTGCGTCTCATTGACAGCGTTAGTTCACAAATCAAAGTCACTCAGAGGGGAAGCACAATGTCACAGTCTACGTACAACACTCGTCAGATCGCAGTTGCACCACTCCGCAAGATGGTTCTTGTCCGCAAAATGGTTCTTGTCCGCAAAATGGCTCTTGTCCGCAAAATGGCTCTTGTCCGCAAAATGGTTCTTGCAGCCGCCGGGCTGGCTCTGTTGGTGGGGAGCAGCACGCTCGCGAGCGCCGCGGAGCCACAGATGGACTATCGCATTCTGGCAACGTCCCGCACCTCCACGATGGAGAAGGAGCTCAATGAAGCAGCGGCGAGCGGCTACCGGTTCAGCAAGGTAATGGGTGGCAAGACTGCGGTTGGCGGTCGGGAAGTAGTCATCGCCATGGTGAAACACCCGGCCTCTCCCGATCAGGCCGTACCGCGCTATAAGCTGCTCGCGACGACGAGAACTTCGACCATGCAACGGGAGTTGCAGCAATGCGCGGATGCGGGATATGAGTACCTCGGGCAGACCATCTTTGAAACGGCAGTTGGCGGTAAAGAACTGGTGGT
>CAIRBY010000866.1 GCA_903876865.1 uncultured Acidobacteriia bacterium | reverse complement strand
GGCCTCCCGGCCTGTCTCTTCCTGGCCTTTCTACTCCATCCCGCAGCGCGGACACTCGTATATGCCGCGCTTTTTCCAGCCACCACGAGTTGCCTCCTGCTGCGGTTAATGTCGTTCGGCGCCCCGGGCGCCTTGCTCCAATGGTAGTTTATAAGCTACTGCTAGGTGAGGCAGAGATTGAGCTCCGCCTCTACCGCAGGGGCCGGTCGAGACCATTTTCGGATTGGCTGGCTTCTCTGAAGGACGCTCGGGCCGCAGCGATTGTGCGTAGCCGTTTGAATCGGCTCCGGCTCGGCAATTTCGGCGACTGCAAATCCGTCGGCGGTGGCGTCGAGGAGCTACGCATCGATTTCGGCCCGGGCTATCGGGTTTGCTTCGGCCGGGACGGTTTGGTCGTAGTGATCTTGCTGAGTGGTGGGGATAAGAAGAGCCAGGCCAGAGACATCCTGGCGGCGCAGCAGGGATGGAAGGAGTGTCTGGATGCCAAAAGCGAAGGTTAGGACTGAATCTTATCGCGACAGCCTGCTGGAATCCCTCAAGAACCCAGACGAGGCCGCTCAATACCTCACCGCCTGCCTAGAGGATGGAGACCCGCGAGTATTCCTGTTGGCCCTACGCGATGTCGCCGATGCTCGTGGCGGCATCAGAAACCTCTCTCAGGACGCAAACCTGAACCGCGAGAACCTCTATCGCATGCTCTCCGAAGCCGGCAATCCGTCCCTGGAAAGCCTGGCGGCAGTCTTGACCGCCTGCGGCCTGCGCCTGTCAGTGCAGTCGGCAGCACGGCCAAAGAAGCGCCGCATTGCGTGACGCTTTAGGCACCACTCAAATGCAATCGTGCTCCCACTCGCAGGCCGCATAAACTAGAGCAATGCCCGCGGGCCACAACAGTGCAACAGGAAGGCCAAGCAGCGTCCAGCAACCGCGCCGGCCAAATCGCCATACCGCGCAGATCACGATGCCGGCCCACAGTACGGAAAGAGCGCAGCTCACTTCGACCTGGGGTTGCCCTGGCGAGCCGAAGATCCACGGCAGCAGCAAGCTACTCAATGCCGTCAGCAGTGAGCACACGATCCAAACCCTCAGCGGTGAAGGACGCCAGCGATTGGGATTGGGCCGCCCCATCAGCACATCGCCGAAACGTCCAACCAACCGGGAATAGCCTCCGGCCATCACCTCTACCCCCCCCGATCTGATACATCGGCCGCGGCGCCGCGAACATCAGACCTTCCGTCGCCGCCTGTGCCGCGCCACAACAGCTTCCCGCAATCGCGCCGACAAGTAAAACCCGCTCGCCTCCAATTGCGCCAGAGTGGCCGGCAAGTCCGCAAGCAATCCGAGCACGTCCGCTCGCTCCAACAGTCCCAAAGTTCCGGTAACCGGCAGGCCGAGCCCAAGCGCGAACGTGCGGCCATCGGCCTCATCGATCAACAGGAAATCGGCGCGCAACTCTACCGCCAGCCGGATCGCCGCTTGCTCACCGGAATCCAGTTGGTCAAACCGCTCGACTTCGAAATCCTCCGGCGTCGGCACGCCTGACGCACGCACCTGCAACCACTCCGGCGCTTCGCGAATCCAGGCTTTCACCGCGGCAGGCGTCGACTCCGATTGCAGCTCGCTCCAAACCGCCTCGGGAACGATCACCGCTCCGAAGATCGTTTGCAAGAGGTCCACTTCACCGATGGCGATCAAATGCCGCAGCGGCGTCGTGTCTGAAACAACGATCATCTGCTGTCGCGCGTTGCGGCCGCTTCATGCAATGCCGCTTCGCGGTCCAGTTCGGAAGGTTCAAAGTCGAAAACAGCCACGCCGTTCCGGCCCAGAAACTGCTGCGCTTCCCAACCCGTCGCCAGTCCGAGCAACCTGCGGACCTGAGCCAAGTTCAGGAGCCCCTGCCGGAAACCATCGAGCGCCATTGTCTCTCGCACGTGCCGCGACAGATCGCCCCAGCGTCCTTCCAGGACGTTGCGCACATCGTCAGGCAACTCTATCGAAAGAGACATCGTCCGCTCCCGCTTCCTATTATGCCTCTACCCCCCGATCTGATACATCGGCCGCGGCGGCGCCACGAACTTCCCCGAATTGATCTCGTGGCCGATCCACTTGCCGCTCACATTCCGCCGCACCAGCGCCGCGATCTCTTGATCGCTCGCCCCGCCGCGCAGCATGCTCTTCACATCGTCTTCCTCGATCGCAAACAGACAGTAGCGCAGCTTCCCGTCCGCCGTGATCCGCAGCCGGTTGCAGTTCAAACAGAACGGGCGGCTCACGCTCGCGATGAAGCCCACCATCCCGCCGCCATCGGCATACGCGTATTCGGTGGCCGGAGCGCGCGGATCCGGGTCCGGCACCGCGACCAGCGGGGAAATCTCGCTCGACAGCAGCGCGAGCATGTCGTCGGCAAGCAATACCTTGCTGCGGTCCCACAAGTTCTGCGCGTCGAGCGGCATGAACTCGATGTAACGCACCTCGAAGCCCTGCTCCCGCGCGAACCGCGCCAGCGGCACGATATCCGGTTCCACCAGGTTCTTCACCGCTACTGCGTTCAGTTTGATCTGGAATCCTGCGCGCTTCGCCGTTTCGAGCCCGCGCAACACACGATCCAAATCATCGCGCCGCGTGATCTCGAGGACGCGCGCGCGGTCGAGCGTATCGATATGCACGTTCAGCCGCCGCAACCCCGCCGCATATAGCGGTTCCGCCAACTCGTCCAGCAGCACGCCATTGGTGGTCAGCGCCAGATCTTCAATCCCGGGAATCGCCGCCAGGCGCGAGAGCAAGAGCGGCAATTCGCGCCGCAATAGCGGCTCGCCTCCGGTGATGCGCAGCTTGCGAATCCCCAGAGCCGCCGCGATCCGCGCGAAGCGCTCGATCTCTTCGAAGTCCAGGATTTCGCTGCGATGCGTGAACTTCACTTCCGTTTCCGGCATGCAATAGAAGCAGCGGATATTGCAGCGATCGGTCACGCTGATGCGCAGGTTGTCGTGCACACGCCCGAAACTGTCGATCAACGGCGCGACTGTGGGTGCAAGCTGCATCATTTCACCGCCAGCATCCGTTCCAGGGGCGCGCGCGCGCGCGCCATGACGTCCGGCGCAATCTCCACGCGCGGCTCCAGTGTGCGCAGGCAATCGCGCAGTTTCTCGAGCGAGTTCATCTTCATGTACGGGCACTCGCTGCAGTTGCAATTCTCGTTCGCCACGTAATAGAACTGCTTCCCGGGCGCGAGGCGGCTCAGCGAATGGTGCACGCCGCTCTCCGTCATCACGATGAATTCACGCGCCTCGCTGGCCACGCAATAGTCAATCAGCGCCGAGGTCGAGCCGATGTAATCCGCCATCGCCAGCACCGCTTCCCCGCACTCCGGATGCGCCACCACCACCGCCTGCGGATGCGCAACTTTTGCCTCCGCCAATCGCCGCGCCGGGAACGTGGCATGCACGATGCAAGTGCCCTGCCAGATCTGCATATTCGTGCGGCCCGTCTCGCGCTGCACATACTTGCCCAGGTTCGAATCCGGCAGGAACAACACGGGCTGCTCCGCGGGAATCGAATTCACGATCTTCACCGCGTTGCGCGAGGTGCAGAGAATATCGCTCTCCGCCTTCACTTCGATCGACGTGTTGATGTAGCTGACAATCGCATACTCGGGATGCCGCGCGCGGAATTCCCGCACTGCCTCCGCCGAGCAGCAATCCACCAGGCTGCAGCCCGCTTCGCGATCCGGCACCACCACCGTGCGCCCGGGGTTCAGTACCTTGGCCGTCTCCGCCATGAACCACACGCCGCAGAACGCGATTACGTCGCCCGAAAATTCCCGCGCCTTGCGGGCCAGTTCCAGGCTATCGCCGATGACATCGGCCAGTTCCTGGATTTCCGATTCCTGGTAATGATGCGCCAGAATCACGGCGCGCCGTTGCGCCTTCAGTTCCAGAATCTCATCGGCAAGCGTGGTGGTGGCAAACATGGAGAGGTACCTTCAGTCTAGCAAGCGGGAAACCCGTCACTGTCCGGCAGGCAATGGCAGTCGACAGGCCACGGAGGGCGATGACCTGTCCTACTCTCCTCATCCCGCATAATGAGAGTGTGCGGGTGCTCCTGGTCTCAACTTACGAAATGGGCCGCCAGCCATTCGGCCTGGCCTCCCCCGCCGCGTGGCTGCGCGCCGAGGGCCACGAGGTCACCCTCGCCGACGTTTCCTGCGCGCCCCTGCCGCGCCCCGCGCTCGAAGCCGCCGAGCTGATCGCCTTCTTTCTGCCCATGCACACCGCCACCAAACTGGCGCTGCGCCTGGTGGAGAAGGTGCGCGCCGTCAATCCCGCCGCTCACCTCTGCGCCTATGGACTCTATGCTCCGCTGAATGCCGAACGCCTGCGCGCCGCCGGGTTCACCACGATTCTTGGCGGCGAATTCGAGCAGGGGCTGCTCGACCTGGCAGGCCGTCTCCGCGCGCCTGCCGCTGACCGGTCCGAGTTGGTCGCAATCTCCACGGCGCGGCAGCAGTTTCTCGTCCCGGACCGCACCGGTCTCCCGCCACTCGGCGCCTATGCGCAACTGATCGATGCCGGGGGCACGCGCCGCGTCGGCTACACCGAGGCCTCGCGCGGCTGCAAACACCTCTGCCGCCATTGCCCCGTGGTCCCCGTCTATCGCGGACTCTTCCGCATCGTGCAGCCGGAGATCGTGCTCGAAGACATTCGCCGCCAGGTGGCCGCCGGCGCGCAGCACATCACCTTCGGCGATCCCGATTTCTTCAATGGCCCCGGCCACGCCATTCCGATCCTGGAAGCGCTGCACCGGGAATGGCCCGCGCTCACCTACGATGTGACCATTAAGGTCGAGCACCTGCTCCGCCACCGCGACCTGCTCCCCGTGCTGGCGCGCACGAACTGCGCCTTCGTCACCACGGCGGTGGAGTCTTTCGATGACGCAGTGCTCGCGAAGCTGGACAAGGGGCACACGCTGGCCGAGTTCCGCGAATGCGTGGGGCTCACACGCGCCGCGGGCGTGCCGCTCGCGCCAACCTTTATTCCATTCCACCCCTGGACCACGCACGAGTCGTACCGTAGCTTCCTGCGCACGCTGGTGGAACTGGACCTGGACACGCAGATCGCGCCCATTCAACTCGCCATCCGCCTGCTGATTCCCGAAGGCTCCCTGCTGCTCGACCTGCCCGAAATCCGTGCGCTGGTTGGGGAGTTTGACGGCCATTCGCTCTACTACCCGTGGCGCAACCCAGACCCTTCGCTCGACCGCCTTGCCGCGGCGATTCAAGAGACCATCAAGCGCGAAGAGAAGCGCCGCACTCCGCGTGCCCAGCTCTTCAAGTTGATCTGGGACCTCTCCCAATCCGGCGAATTCCCCGATCTGCCCCTCGCCGACCGGGCCACGGTTCCCTATCTCACCGAGCCCTGGTACTGTTGAGCGGAGCCCACCGAAGAGCAGTTAGCTCTTGTGTAAGAATCCGTACGCCAGATTTAGGGATCTGCTCCGAAACTCTGGGGTTATTCATGGAAGAACCGGCTCCTCGGGAAATCTGGTAGCGATCCCCTCGCAACTGGAAAGCCCCTACCTGTAAGCCGTTGACGGACATTGAGCCGGGCCTATCCACGAGTGGCGCTCCAACTGCACGCTGCAACTGCGGAAAGCCATAGTAATGCCACCACTGCGCATATCCGCAAGTGGGCTGTGGTACGAGGGAGGACTTTAGTGAAAAGATTTGTCTTTATTTTGGTGGCGCTAGTCGCGCTGGGTCTGCCTGCTTTCGCGGACCTGAATCTTGTGACCAACGGCACATTCGATGCGGGTTGCACCAGCTGGACCGCAGCACCCAAACCGTTCAACACGCTGGGCTATAACGAGTGCGTCCAGTCGTCGCCCAATCTACTCGCCGATAGTAATCACGGATACTTTGCGGTCTTGAATGACTATCCAACGCCCATACCGACAATGACCCAAACCATCTTGGGCCTGACCGTGGGAGTGCAGTATGAGCTTACGTGGGACATGGCAACCGCCTATGGCCCGTACGGCAGCTCGAATCCAGGCGCCGGAGTTCAAATCGACGGCAACACCTGGACGTTCCCTCTGGCCAATTACCAGGGCTGGACCGCGTACAGTGAGACGTTCACCTACCTGGGCGGTTCCACCGCGCTGACGTTCTCTTCTCAATTGAATCAGACCGATACCGATGCGGCGATCGATAATGTCAGCCTGACCGCCGCCGTGCCCGAACCCTCCGCTTTTGTGCTGCTCGGACTTTGCCTCATCGGCGTCGGTTCACTTCGTCGCCGGCAGTTGGTCTAAAACGGAAGAAGGTCGGGGAAACGCCTCCCACGGCGGTCCGCCTTGGCCTTCCAGTCTGCGGCGGCGTTTCAGGTTCACCCTCCAGCGCCGCCATTCCTCCCCCTCGCGCCCGGCGCCCGCCCTCTTCACTTCGAAACTGGTCGTATTCGTATTCAGATTCATCCGCACTTGCTCTACTACCCGTTGCGCAATCCCGACCCCTCGCTCGACCGCTTCGCCTCGATACCCTATCCCGCCGAGACCACCGAATCGCAGTTCGCTCTTGTCTGAAAATCGGAGAGGCGCCTCAGGAAAGTTCTATAATTCGAAGACGCTTCTTTTCTATCATGAGGCGCAAAACCGGTAAGCTGCACGAACCATCCAGGCAGCTGCCATCTGACGCATTGCCGGACGCGCCGCCGTCCTTCCTGCTGCGACATCTGTATTGGGCGATGCCGTTCGGCCTGTTCCTGGTACTCCGCCTGTTCTGTGGCGATCCCTACTGCCTGCTGGGCGGCGATCAGTGTACCTTCCTCGAACTCGGCCGGACCTTCCCCCGTCACGCACTCTTCAATCACGAACTCTACCTGATTCATTCACCGCTATTCGGTTACGCTATTGGCCTGCTGTACCTGGTACTCCCTCTGCTCGCCGCGGGGTTGGTGGCTTCGCTGCTGTTTGCCTGTATCAATTTCTTCGCAGTTCGCAGCCTCGCCCGCTTTGACAGCCTTCCCCAACCGGCCATCTGCGCCGGGTTGATGTTCCTCGCGCTCAGCCGCCCGGGCGCCGCCTACGATTACCACGTGGCGCGCGTTTCCATTTTGGCCTGCTCCACAGCGATTGCTCTGCTGGCCTTTCTGCGCCTGCTCCGGGAGCCCAACCGGAAGACGCTCTCTCTCGCGATTGCCGCCAACGCCTTCTCACTGCTGGTCAGCGATCAGGCGCTGCTGCTGCTGCCCTGCGAAGTCGTGATTCTCCTCGTTCGCGGCCTCTCCGTTCGCGATATTCGCCTGCCATGGAAGTCCGCGGGCCTGCTGGGCGCCACCAGCGCGATCAGCGCGCTCATCTGGCCAGTGGTGCGGCTGATGGAGTTTCTGCAACGCAGCGACCTGCCCGCCGGGATCTCCGGCAGCATCGAATTCACCCGTAACTTCCCGCTGCTTGCTGTGCTGCAGCCAAACTTCCTGCCCTTCACGAACATCCACCGCTCCCTGTTCACACAGACGTCGCTCTCGCTCTGGAACCTGAAGCCTGTTCTGATGACCAAGCTCGCAACGGACCTGCTGGTACTGCCGCGCGCTCTGAGCATCGCCCTCGTTCTTGGGTTGATGCTTGCGGCCCTACTGCAGCCTGCCCGCCGGCGTCGTGCCGCGCAATGGCTCGCTCTAAGCCTGCTGCTCCTGTTGCCGGTGGGATTGGGGATGAACGAGTGGTACGGAATGGCGTTCGTGGTGCCGTTCTCGCTGCTCATGATGGAAGGCGCCGCCGCTTGCATATCCTGGCGGGCTTCCACGGGAACGGGTCCGGAAAAGACCGTTACCTTGGGACTCTCCGCCGTTTGCGTGCTCGCCGCGGCGATCTGGCTCTCCGCCCCGGCTCCGGAAATGCACGACTTCCTCTCGCCGCGCGGCGGTACGCAGTTCCTCTTCACCCGTCCACCCCTGACCCGTTCGGCGGATGCCGTCCGGTTCTTCGCCTCGATGCCTCGCGACACCGGCATTATGGCGCCGACCGATCTCTCCCCGGAAGTGGTCTACCTCACGGATCAGCGGGTGCTGGCCCTGCCGTTCGATCCGGCGCTGCTGGACCGGTTTATCGCCGAGTACCGCATCTCCTACGTAATCACGTCCAACGAGTTTCTGCGCAGATACGCCGCGCCCGTTGCCGATCAGTACACCAGTTCCCTGGTCAACCGGTTCATTGTGCAGCATCCGGAGAGGTACCGGTTGGTGCACGTCCACCCGGAAACCTATCCGGCCTTCTTTTCGCCCACCGAATATTATGTATTTCAGGTGCAGAACCCGGTCACGCCTGCCGAGCGGTGACCGGATTCCACTGGAATGGACTACTGCTTTTCGAAGACGATCCGGGATGAGATCGGCTTGCCTGCGGCGTCTGTGCCCTTGGAAGTCTGGACCAGTGTTTTCCCGTTCTTGGAGACCACGGTCCGGCCCGTCACATGGTACTTGCCGCCCGTCTTCTTGACCGCGAAGCTGGTCGTATTCGCATCCACG
>CAIRBY010000865.1 GCA_903876865.1 uncultured Acidobacteriia bacterium | reverse complement strand
CTGTTTCCGGGCTATGTGGCGGCGTGGCTGCTCGACCTGTTTGAGTTTCGCCGCCGCACCCTGCTCTTCCGCGCGGCGCTGGCGCTGCCGGTTTCGATCGCGCTCTGCCCCATCCTGACCTATCTGGCGGGGCGCTACGCGGGTATGCCGGTGGTGTGGCTGGGCTATGCGGCGTGCGCAGTGGCCTGCGTGTGGCTGGTACTGCGCGAGCGCAGCCGCCTGCGATTGCCGGCGGGGCGGGAGCGCTTTGCGATTGCGGGCGTGTTCTGCGTGTGGCTCGCGGTCTGCCTGTTTTCGCTGGTGGATTTGCAAATCGGCGACCGCCTGTACTACCCCACCAACACCTACGATTATTCGGTACGGGCAGCGTTTGTGAGCGCGATCAGCAGCACGGGAGTCCCGCCGCAGAGTCCGTTCTTCTTTCCGGGGCACGCGGTGCTGCTGCGTTACCACTATTTCTGGGCGATGCTGTGCAGCCTGGTGAACCAACTGGGTGGGGCGGGCGTGACGGCGCGGCAGGCGCTGATCGCGGGCACGTTCTGGTGCGGTGTCGCGCTGTTCGGGCTGGCCGCGATCTGCCTGCGGCTACTGCTGCCGGTGCCTGCAGGAACTCCCGCGGATGGGACTCGGCGGCGGATGATGACGGCGGCTCTGCTGCTGGGCATCACGGGCCTGGATATTCTGCCGACGCTCTTCTTCCTGTTCCTCTACGCGCGCGGGCTGATGAGTTTCGTGCTGCCGAGCGGGGAGTGCTGGAACGAGTATGTGGATTGGTTCCTGCACAGCGTGCTCTGGGCGCCGCACGCCATCGCGGCACTGGAGGCGGGCTTCGTGGCGGTGCTGCTGCTCTGGCATGCGCCCGAGGCGCGCTCGCGCCGCGGCATGGCGTTGTGCGCGGCGGCAGCGGGTTGCGCGCTGGCTTCGGCGGTGGGCCTGAACATCTGGGTGGCTCTGATCTTCGGGGCCTTCTTCACGGTGTGGACGGGCGTGACGTTGTGGAAGCGCTGGCGCGCGGAAACCGTGGCGCTGGCCATGGCGGGAGCCGCCGCGCTGCTATTGGCGCGTCCGTATCTGCACGAGGTGCAGGGACCGGCCAGCGGCGGGCAAATGCTGGTGCTCACGGTGCGCACCTTTTCGCTGGCGGCGCTGGTTCACACACCGGCCGCGTGGCCGGCGTGGGCGCGATTGGTGCTGGTGAACGGCACGCTGCTGCCGCTCAATTACCTGTTAGAATTCGGGCTCTTCTTTCTGGTGGCGCGGTGGCAGTGGCTGCGCCATCGCGCCACCGGTAAGCCGCTCAGCCGGACCGCGCTGGCCGGGGTGGTGCTGGTGGCCACGACCACGCTGATCTGCACGTTCCTGCGTTCCGGCGTGATCGGGAACAACGACCTGGGATGGCGCGGTTTTCTGCCGGCGCAGTTCGTGCTCTTCCTGTGGAGTGTGGACCTGTTCGCGGGGCGGGACCGGATCGCGATTCTCACACCGGTGCGGCGCCAGTTGCTGGT
>CAIRBY010000864.1 GCA_903876865.1 uncultured Acidobacteriia bacterium | reverse complement strand
TCATCGCCCGCCACCACGGTGACCTCGGGCGCGGCGAAGAGTCCGCGCGCCTCCACGTCCCAGCCGGCGCGTGCGAGCACGGCGTGGCGCGCGGCCGCGAGTGCGGTGAAATTGGCGACGGTGGCTCCGGTGACGAAGGCGCCGCCACAGGTGGAGGGCAGTCCGAGTGCGTCGAGGAGCCAGCCCAGGGAGACTTCCTCGAGCGTGGCGGAGATGGGTGTGGCGGCGAAGAGTCCGGCGTTCTGATCCCAGGCGGAGGCGAGCCAGTTGGCGGCCAGCGCGGCGGGGAGCGAACCACCGATCACGAAGCCAAAGAAGCGCGGCCCGGCGATGCCCATGGTGGCCGGCGAACCTGCCTCATCGAGGAGGCGGATGACATCCAGCGGGGCCATCGGTCCATCGGGCAGGGGTTCGGCAAGGCGAGACAGGGCGCGGACGGCGTCCGGGTTTGGGGCCACGGGGCGTTTCTGAACGTCTTCGAGGTAGCGTGCCGCGCGCAGGGCGACGGATTGCAGGAGTTCGCGCATCTTCATGATTATCGCAGAGGCCCGCCGATTGCTGTCGCGGAGTCCGATGCGGAGTCCGATGCCGGGACAGCAGGCTCGCAAGGGGATAGAATAACGGCGTGATGACACGACGAGATCTGTTGACCGCGGCGCTGGCCGCTCCCCTCGGTGCGCCGTTACTCCGCGCCGCCGCTCCCCGGTTGATGGTGGGAATTACGGATTGGAACCTGCGCCTCTCGGCGAATCCGGATGCGATTCCGCTGGCGGCCCGGCTCGGCTTCGACGGCGTGCAAGTCTCCTGCGGGCGCAAGCTGGTGGATGGCAAGATGTCGCTGGATCATCCGGAGACGCTGGCGCGGTGCGTGGCGCTGGCGAAGCAGCACCGGATTCCGATCGATGGGACGTGTGCGGACCGCCTGCACGAGAACGGTCTGAAGAGCGATCCGCTGGCGGTGGGCTTCGTGCGCGACGCCATCCGCATGACGCAGGCGCTGGGCACGCAGGTGCTGCTGCTGCCGTTCTTCGGCAAGTGGGCGCTCGCCACGCGCGCGGAGATGGAGTACACGGGCGACGCGCTGCGCGAGTTGGGGCCGGAAGCGGTGAAGGCCAAGGTGATCCTGGGGCTGGAGAATACGATCTCCGCCGAAGACAATGTGCGGATCATGGAGCGTTCGCGCTGCCCGAACGTGCTGGTCTACTACGATGTGGGCAATTCCACCGGGGCGGGCTTCGACGTGTTGAAAGAACTGCGCTGGCTGGGAGCGGCGCGGATATGCCAGATTCACCTGAAGGACAATCCGGGCTATCTGGGCGAAGGCAAGATCGCGTTTGCGCCGATTGTGAAGACGATCGTGGAACTCGGGTTCACCGGCTACGCGAATCTGGAAACGGACGCGAAATCGGCGGCCACCCTGGAAGCGGATATGCAGCGGAACCTGGGATATGTGCGGGGGATGGTGCGGGCCCTGGGATAGAGGCGCGGGGCTGCGATTCCACGCCGTGATTCCCCTGAGGCAAGGCGAGAGGCGATCGGTAACCGTCAAGCCAAAGCGCCGGGAGCCTCGATGCCTTCGCCCGCTCGAAGGTCCTCGTTGTGCTCAAGGTCGCCGATTCGAAGGAGCGAACCGAGTAGCCCTCAGCAAAGGCTGCGCTTCGTCAAAGACTCGAAAGGTAGGGTAGGCGGTTCCGCCTGCCAACTTCTCGGGCGGGGCGGGTTGGCAGGCGAACCGCCTGCCCTACAATGCGGGCTTCGGTATGGATTGGCCGCGGTCCATGCAGTTACAGGGTTGCGCTCCAGACGCTGCCGCCGAAGGTGGTGACGAAGAGGCGCCTGGGGTTGAGCGGGTCGAGGATCACGCGGTGGCCCCATTTGAAATCGTAGCCGGGGACGCGTTGCCAGGTGAGGCCGCGATTGGTGCTGTGCCAGACGGCGGATTCGAAGCCGGTGGCGTAGAGGCTGGCAGGGTCCTTTGCATCGATGGTGATGTCGTAGACGTGTTGGTCCTCGCTGAGCACGCTGCGCCAGCTTGCGCCGCGATTGGTGGAGAGGTAGATGCCGCCCCCACTCGCGCCTTCGGGCAGGGAACGTCCCCACGCGGCGAGGTAGAGGCGGTTGGGGTTGCGCGGATCGATGGCGAGTCCGTTGGGTCCGTTGACTCCGGCAGGGAGGGGGAGGCGCGACCAGTGTCCGGCGCCATCCGTGGAGCGGTAGAGAGCGCCATCGCCGGGATTGCCGCTCGTGCCATCGTCGCTGCGGCGGGCCACGATCAGGTAGAGAGCGGCTTTGGCATCGCGCACGATCCGCCACGCGAAGGGCTGCTCGCCCTCGATCCCCTCGTTCATCAGCGCCCAGTGATCGCCCGCGTCGGTGGATTTGAACACGCCGCGTCCAAAGCCGGTGACATACAGCGCACCGGAGGGATCGCGCAGGATGTGGGTGGCGGCGGTCTGCGGCATTCCGTTGTTCTGCACCCGCCAGGTTTGGCCGCCATCGTCTGAGCGAACCACGCCGCCGGTGTATTTCTCCGGCGAAGTGCGCCGCCACATTTTGGGACGCGGCAGATCGTGCGTGCCGCTCATCGCGGCCCACATTCGCCCGCGCACGGTGGGGTCGAACTCCATCCAGTAGGTGGTGTTCTCCCACTGGTGGGGCACGCCGTTGCGGGTGGTGCTGTACCAACTCTCGCCGGCGGTATCGCTGGCCCAGAGGCCGATATCGGTGTAGCTGATGAAGATGTGGCGCGGATCGAACGGGTCGAAGTGGAGGCCGTAACAGGTGGTGACATCGATCCCGTTGGTGGTCCATTTGGCGTCCCCGGTGTGTGTCGAATAGGCGGGTCGCCAGGATTTGCCTCCGTCCGTGGTGCGCATGACGCGGCCGGAATCGGTGGTATAGACGAGGTTGGGATCGTGCGGCGCGACGCCGATGCCATAGATCGGTTCGGCCCAGCCCGCACCAAAGCGTTCGGTCAACCAGGCATCGCTGACGTTGTCATTGACCGTTTCCCAATGGCGCCCGGCGTCAGCGGTTTTGGCAACGCCTGAGGTCGTGCGGAAGAGGGTGCGCAGGTTGGTGAAGTAAACGTAGGCAATTTCCGGATGATCGGCGGAGACGGCGATTGTGGAAGCGGCGCCTCCGCTGCCGGGGAGCGTCGAGTCCCGCCAGGTAGTGCCGGAATCGGTGGAGACGTGAAGCTTGCCCGCGATGGTGACGTAAAAATTGGGCGGCGACGCGGCGATGTCGGCAATGGGCCCGGGCAGGGCCAGGGTGCGCCAGCGGCCGTCTTTGCGCACATAGAGTGCATCGGGACCGGCGAGGTAGAGTGTGCGATCGCCGCGCAGGGAGTGGAGGTCGATCCAGATCTCGCGGGTGCGTCCGGGGAGAGTGGCGGAATCCTGCCAGGTGGCGCCGGTATCGTAAGAGGTCCAGAGCGTGTTGGCGGCGGTCATGTAGAGGATGCGCGAATCCTCGGGGTCGATCGCGAGCGCGGTGGCGGGTTCCGGCGGTTCCCCGGGGGCGGCGTGGTAGGTGGGCGAAGCGTGGTCATCGCCCATGCTGATGGATTTGACGCGGCGTGGGAAGAGGCGCGACCAGGTAGCGCCGCCATCCGCGGTGCGGAAGAGGGCGCCGGCTTCGGCATACATGACGCGCTCGTCGGTGGGGTCGAAGCGGAAGAATTGGACCGGGTCGCCGAAGTTCAACATGCGCCAGGAGGCGCCGCCATCGTGGGTGAGGTAGCTGCCGGTCATGTCGCAGGCGACGAGGGCGGTGCGGCTATCGTGCGGACTCACGGTGGGGTGGAAGAGGCTGCCTCCGCCGCCCGGTCCGATGACGCGCCACGTGGGCGCGGCGGCCAGGATGGCGGTGAAGAGCAGCAGCAGCGAGGCACGGCGCATCACTTGGTATGGTCGCATGGTCTGGTTGCACGATGGCGGGCGCGGCGTGGTGGTATGCTCACGGGGAAAGGCGCGCGAATGAGGTGCCGGAGAATGAGCTACCGGAGAGCATGTTGGCGGGCGGCGGGCGGAGTGCTTTTGGTGCTCACTTCGTTAGCTGCGTTCCAGCGTCCGTTCCGCGAATATCCGGGGCGCGAGTACAATGATTTCCCGCTGCCGAAAGACTATCTCACCAACGGCGAGTGG
Organism: uncultured Acidobacteriia bacterium; assembly: GCA_903876865.1. Taxonomy (GTDB): domain Bacteria; phylum Acidobacteriota; class Terriglobia; order Bryobacterales; family Bryobacteraceae; genus Solibacter. Next base: position 1,809 of record CAIRBY010000864.1, on the reverse strand, counting down.
ACGTTCGCGCGGCTGATGTATCCGCCTGCGCCATACGGGCGCGGCTACGGGCGATTTGGCGGCGGGAACTGGACGCAGGGCCGCTCGAGTTGGACCACGGATTATCCGCGCGCGGACCGGCACTTTGCCGAAGCGATGCGCAGGCTGACGCGGGTGCAAACGCGGAGCGTAGAGCAGCCCGTCAATCTGGATGAGGGCGACGCGTTCGACTGGCCGTATCTGTACGCGGTGGAGGTGGGCCACTGGCGCTTGACGGACGCGCAGGCGAAGGCCATGCGCGAGTATCTGGACCGCGGCGGCTTCTTCATGTGCGACGATTTCCACGGCACCTTCGAATGGCAGGTGTTCGAAGAGAGCATGCTGCGCGTCTTCCCGGACCGCAAGATCGTCGACCTGGATAATTCCGACCCGATCTTTCACGCGATCTACGATCTGGACGACCGGTATCAGGTGCCGGGCGCGCAGTTCATTCGCAGCGGACGGACCTACGAGTTCGATGGCTACAAGGCGGCGTGGCGCGGCATCTACGACGGGAAGGGACGGCTCGTGGTGGCCATCTGCCACAACATGGATCTGGGGGATTCGTGGGAGCACGCGGACAATCCGGAGTATCCGGAGCGGTTTTCGGCGTTGGGAATCCGCATCGGAATAAATTACGTGGTTTATTCCATGACGCACTGAGCGTGCTAAGATTCCGCTGTGAAACGTCTTCTCTGCGGGCTTCTTTTTCTCTCTTGCTTGGGCTTCGGCCAGACCGGGCCGGTGGTGATTCGCGGTGCGCGCGTGCTCGATGGCACGGGCGCCGCGGCGCGCGTGGTGGACGTGGTGATTCGCGGCGGCAAGATCGAAGCCTTCGGCTCCGATGCGGTGCCGCCGAGTGCGCGCGTGATCGATGCGACGGGGCAGACGCTGCTGCCCGGGATGTTCGATCTGCACACGCACCTTTCCGCATCGGCGGCAACGGGCATCGCGGGGGATTGGGGAAAGAGCCTCAAAGCGTATCTGGCCTGCGGTGTGACGACCGTCAACGACTACGCGACGTATGGAGAGATGTTCGCGCCGATGCGGCAACTGCTGGCATCGGGGAGCGCGCCGGGGCCGCGCGTGAATATGGCGGTGCGGATGAGCAGTCCGGCTGGGCACGGGACGGAGGCGGGATGGGGAGATGCGATGACCCTGATCGCGGCCACTCCGGCGCAGGCGCATCAGCAGACGCAACTCGCGCTCAGCTTTCATCCCGACGTGATCAAGGTTTTCACCGACGGCTGGCGGTACGGCACGGCGCCAAATCTGATGAGCATGAACCTGGAGACGCTGGCGGCGATTGTGGAAGACGCGCATGCGGCGCACGTGAAGGTATTCACTCACACGGTGACGCTGGGCGGCGCGAAGGTCGCGGCGCGGGCGGGTGTGGATGTGCTGGTGCACGGCATCGGCGATGCGGATGTGGACGAGGAACTGATCGGCATCATGAAGGCGAAGGGAACGGTGTACGTTTCCACGCTCGCGGTGTACGAATTCAAAGGCGCCGCGGCTCCGGCGGAGCGCATGCTGGCGCTGTTGGAACCGGAGGTGAAGGCTACGGTGAGGCGCGCCGCGGCGGAGGCTCCGGCAGCGCAGAAGGTGCGCTGGCAGCATCTGCTGGGCAATGTGAAGAAACTCTATGACGCCGGGATTCCGGTGGCGGTAGGAACGGATGCGGGGATGCCGGGGACCTTCCACGGCTTCGCCACGCTGCGCGAATTGGAGTTGATGGTGCAGGCGGGGATGACGCCCGCGCAGGCACTGACCGCGGCCACGGGCGTGAGC
>CAIRBY010000863.1 GCA_903876865.1 uncultured Acidobacteriia bacterium | reverse complement strand
GTGCAGTTCGCGCCCCAACCGCTGCCGTTCCCGCTCCACCTGGCGAACCGCGTTGCGCCCACCTGGCCGGCGCCGGGTCCGCGCCCGGTCGGAAAGCGCCCGCTGGCTGCGCACGAGGCGGAAGAACTGCCGCAGCATACTTCCCTCGATGGGCTGCAACTCATTGAATTCAAATCCAGATGCTTCCAGCCAGATCCCCAGCAGCACGCTCGATGGGGACTCCCAAACCTGCCAGAACTGCAACTGGCCGGCCAGCGGCAGATACTCCGGGCTTCCCAACTCCAACCGGGCGCGATCGCTCATCCAAAGCACACGGCCGCGGGAGTCGCACTCCATCAGCACGGGGAAAACCATCCCTCCTCCGCGCGTGGACCCGGATTTCGAGCAAATGCTCAACCAGAAGTCTCCTGTGATAACAGATCTTTCCTAGTCAGGATGCCAGGATACCAGACCAGCGGCAATTGAGGTACGTACCCAGTACGGACCTTACCAGGGATAGCCCTTGCTTTCAGTTTTCCGGCATAATATAAGTGAATCAACGATGTCACAAGTTCTCAACTCTTTGCCGCGCGCGGTATTCTTCCTGGCTGGCGCCGCCGTTGCCGTTCTTACCCTCCCGCTGCGCGAGCGCGGAGCCGGCATGGATTCGTCGCAAGCCGAAGATTTAAAAAAGTCTCTGGCCGATCTCGAAACCCGCCTCGAATCCCGTATGCAAGCTCGCGATGCCGCCGATGGCGCCCGCTTGGCGGTGATTGAGACCAGACTCGAAGAGCATGCCGTCCGCCTGGCGGATGTGCCCTCCACCGGGCAGATCGTGGCGGCAATGGAACAATTGCTCAACAAGACCATGGCATCGCTGGATGATCGCCTGTCCACACAGGCGCGCTCCATTGAAGTCCTGAAGACCACGGTCTCCCAGACCGATAGCCTGCTGGAACGTGTGCTCGAATCGCTGGATTCCCTGCAATCGTTCGCTGATCCCTCGGAATTTGCAGAGGATCCGCTGCTCAGCCGTCCCGCCGTGTAGGCTCTGTCCTAGACAAGACTAGGTTCTTCGGGGGAATTCCTACAGGTTCGCCTGATTTGATTCTGTGCAGAAACGTACTATTCTTCGGGAAGGTGAGTAATGGACCTCTCCAAAGTACTAGAGCAGCTACGGAAAGAGCTTGAACACCTGGACGTAGCCATCCTGACCCTGGAACGGCTGCAAGAGAAGAGCAACCGCCGCGGGAGACCGCCCAAGGTCCTATCGGCGTTGCGCGCACCCGCCAAATTGAACCCGCGAGCCGCGATTTCCCCGCCTCAGGTCTCCCGTCGCGGCAGCCGGATTGGCGGATGAGCCGGGAGCGTGGCCATTTACTCCGACCATTTTCACAAGCTTCTCCCACCCGCAGCACACTTGGAGTACGGCAGGCGTGGCTGGAGCTTCCCATCTGAAACGTGAAAACAGGCCTGCGACTAACGGGTCATGCGGCCTTTCGCCGCGTGGACTGAGGTGCGGCAGGAAGAAAAGAGACGCCACCAGGAAATCGGCCACCTCGGACGACGTTGTTGGTGACGGCTTCGGCTACGTCCTAAGCGCTCGGCCCGCGTTCTCACGTGGCCGAGGCTCGGGCAGCGGGGAGGGCACGCGATGCCGACCCCTCCCGCCCGGTTCGCGGACCGTTACCGCCGGCGGCGGCGGAGCGCCAGGCCGAGAAGCGACGTTCCGGCCAGGAAGAGCGACGCCGGCTCGGGAGCCGCGGTGTCGCTGAACCCCGTCACCAGCCCATAAATGTCGAGCCGGTTTGACGGGTTGTAGGTGGGGACATAGGCGGCCTCAATGTTCTGGGTACCTCCGCTATACGAGTCGAAGTAGCCATTCCCCGTGCCGTTGAAGACGTCCGCCTGATTGGTCACGAGCACATCCATCAGCAGGCTCCCGAGCGCCGGGTTGTAGTCCAGGTGGTTCCCCGTGAAGGAGTAAGAACCCGACACGGGAATTGCCGCCGAGGCCGTGAACGTGACGAAATCGCCAATTTTACTTCCTTCGTTGCTTGACAGCGTGGTACTCAGGGAACCCACACCGGTTCCCGGCGACGCATAGTAAAAGCTGATGGCGTAAGTGCCGGGGATGATCGGACCGCCATTCAACGAATGTGCCGTCGACCACGTGGTGTAGAACGTCAAGGTGTTGAAGGCCGTGTCGCCCGGAAAGGACCCCGGTGCATAGACCTGCTGATACTCGAGCGACACGCCCGTAGTCAGACCGCTGTTGTTGCACGTGAATGGGAAACAGATGCCCTCGACGGCGTTTCCTATGATCACGGTGGCATGAGCGGCCATGCCGAGAAATAGAACAGCCGCGATGGCGGCGATCCGGATTTTGGTCCTGGTTAATGTCAAAATACCCTCCGGTTACGCTGATGTAGTGTTTCGAGCGATATTGGCGGGGTCACGCCACGTATACCGGAGCCCCTTCACCCAGTTATGTAACATTACTCACAGAACGTCAGGTTGATTGTTGGGATATTCCACGGCACTGTCGTACCAAGCAGTGTGCCATCGGTGAATTCTGAAAGCTCTCCCGTCGAACTCGCCGACGGCGCCCCTCAAGGCCACGAGGTTCTCCGCAGGCGTGCTGGAACGTGTTCCACCCATCTGTGCGCGTGAATCCGCTGACAGGGCAGGTGGAGCGGATTGAAGGCCGAGGCTTGAGTGCCGAAGTCGGCGCCGCAGACGAGCGGACCGGGACGCGGCTCAACCGGTTCTCACCGGAAGCCGTATTCCGTACCCAGGCAGGGACGCTGCCGGCACCGTAACCTGCCGAGCGTCCGTTCCCCAGAAAGAGCGAATGGATACGAAACCGACGGCCGGATTCTAGAACGGCACGTCGTCGTCGGTGATTCCCTGATTAAAATCTTCGGATTGGCGCGGCGCCGGGGCCGATTGCGGGCGAGGCTGCGCGGAGCGCGGACGGGAAACCACGTCCGGCGAATATTCGCCACCACCGCCACTCGGCGAATCGCCGCGGCCGCCGAGCAGAATCAGGTCGTCGCACACCACTTCGGTCATGTACTTCTTTTGACCGTCTTTGTCTTCCCAACTGCGGCTTTGCAGGCGACCCTCGACATACACCTGCTTCCCCTTAAGCAGGTAGTTTGCCAGGTTCTCACTGCGCCACAGGACGCAATTGTGCCAATCGGTCTCTTCCTTCCACTCTCCGGATTGCTGATCTTTCCAGCGCCGGTTGGTGGCGATGGTGAAATTGGAGCGGGAAACGCCGCTGGGCGTAAACTTCGTCTCGGCATCTTTGCCCAGATGCCCAAGCAGAATCACTTTATTGACGCTTCGGGAAGCCATATTATTCTGAACTGTAGCACTATTTGGTAAAGACCGCTGTAGCACTATTTGGTGAAGACCGCTGTAGCACTATTTGGTGAAAATCGTGGCATCCACATTCATGCCGGGACGCAGAGTGAGGCCGTTGGTCTGATCGATCAGGATCTTGACCGGGATGCGCTGCACTACCTTCACGAAATTGCCGGTCGCATTCTCCGGAGGCAGCAGGCTGAGACGGCTGCCGGTGGCGCCCGCGATCGAATCCACATGGCCCGTGACGGTGCGGCCGTACATATCCACGCCGATTTCGGCGCGCTGGCCAGAGTGCACATTGGCCAACTGAGTCTCCTTGAAATTCGCCGTCACCCAGACATCCTGCAACTGCACCACGGTCATCAAGCCCTGTCCGGGCTGGACGATTACGCCGGGCTCGACCGATTTGCGCGTCACTACGCCATCCACCGCCGCTACCAGCGTGGTGTAGCTGAGGTTGAGTTCCGCCGCCGCCAGATTGGCGCGGGCGGCCTCTACGCCGGCCGAAGCCGTACCGCTCTCCGCCTTGCGCACATCCACCTGCTTGCGATTGGCCAGCGCCTCTTCCACCTGCGCCTGCGCCATGCTCACCTTGGATTGCGCGGCGGCGATGGCAGCCTTGCGGATGCCCGCGTTCTGCTGTGCCGCGGCCAGTTCTTCCTGGGCGCCGCGCAGTTCGCTATCGGCCACGCGCGAGGCAGCCTGGTAGGCGTCGTATTGCAATTGCGAAATCTCCGCCTTATCGAGCAGCGGCTTCATGCGCGCCAGGTCGGCGCGGGCGCGTTCGGCGCTGGCCTCCCGGGTGCGGATTTTGGATTGCGCCACGGCAATCTCCGAAGTGGAGGCCTGCTCGTAGCCAAGCCGCGCGCGGTCGAGTTCCGCCATGGCGTCGGCCAGTTGCGCGCTGGCGCCGGAACTGCCGGATTGCGTGGTCAGGTTGATCAGCGGCACCACCGTCTGCGCGGTGTTCAACTGGCTCTCCGCCTGCCGCAGCGCAGCGCGCGCCATCTCTACCTTCGCCTGGTAATCGCGCGGGTCGATCTTCACCAGCACGTCGCCGGCTTTCACCGGCTGGTTGTCCTTTACCAGGACCTCGAGCACCGTGCCCGGAATCTTGGGGGCTACCGCCGTGATGTGCGCATCCACCTGCGCATCGTCACTGGAAACGCGGTCGCGGAAGTGGTTGTACGCCCAGACGCCGGCAGCGATTCCGATCACGAGCATCGCGAGCACGATAAATTTCACCGGCGACCGTTTCTCGGCCGGAGGAACAAACTCAGCCTGTTGCGCTTTCGACAAGTCATCCACCACATCTGCCATGTTAGTACGACCTTCCTACCAATTTAACGGTGCACGGCGCGTGCCAGATGCACCCGAAACCTTAAGCTACTCATCGGCAAAGGCTTGAACTCCCCGGCCAATCTCGCCGGCACACCCTCCTGCCGATATTTGGGCAATTCCCGGCCCCGTCACTCCACCAGAATGGGTTGCTTGGGCGGCGCCGTCTTCTTGATCATGAACATCAAAGGCACAATCACCAGGAACAGGATGCCCATGATGAAGAAAGCGTCTGAAAAAGAGAGCATGGCGGCCTGTTTCAGCAGCGTGCCATAGATCACACCCTGCGCCTGATGCGCCGCATCCGGAGCGCTGGAGCCGCCCAACTCAAAAGCCCGCGCGGTGCGGCTCAAGGCCGCCATGTAGGCCGGATCGTAAGGCGTAAGGTGGGAAGAGAGCACGGATTGGTGATACTGCGCCCTCCGCGCCAGGATCGTGGTGATCGCGGCGATGCCCGAACTTCCGCCGATATTCCGCGCCAGATTGTAAAGCCCCGTGGCATAGGTGACGCGCTCGCGCGGCAACCGCTGGAACGCTACCGTGCTGATGGGCACGAAGAGAAATGCCAGCCCGAAACTCTGCACCACGCGTCCCCAGACAGCGGTCGTGTAGTCCACTTCCAGGGTAAAGCGGGACATCGCAATCAGGCCGACGCTACTGACGAGCACACCGAAGATCACCAGCCAGCGCGCCTGATACTTGCGCAGCATCATGCCCACCACCGGCATGCAGATGCAGATAGCAATGCCACCGGGCGAAAGCACCAGGCCGCTGAGCAACGCGGTGTAACCGAGCAGGGTCTGCAAAAACAGCGGCAGCAGGGTGGTGCTGCCGTAGAGCACGAAGCCGAGCACCAGCATGCTGAGCGTGGCAAGGGCGAAATTGCGCTCCTTGAGCACGTGGAAATCAATCACCGGCTGCTTCTGCCGCAGTTCCCAGAAGACCACGCCGATCAGCCCGATGGCGGCGGCGAGGGCGAAGGCCACGATGAAGTTCGAGCCAAACCAATCGTTGCGCTGGCCTTCATCGAGCACAATCTCCAGGCTGCCCAAGCCCATGGCCAGCAGGCCGAAACCGATGTAATCGATCTTGAAGCCGCTGCCCAGGCTCTTGCGCACCAGATAGGGCGGATCGTAAATCAGAGAAGAAGTCAGCACCAGCGAGAGAATGCCTACCGGGATATTGATGAAGAAGATCCAGCCCCAGCTGAAGTTGTCCGTGATCCAACCGCCGAGCGTCGGACCGATCACGGGCGCAACTACCACACCCATGCCGTACACGGCCATCGCCATCCCCTGCTTGTGGCGGGGGAAACTCTCCACCAGAATCGCCTGCGAGATGGGCTGCAACGCTCCGCCGCCCAGACCCTGCAGGATTCGAAAGAACACCAGGAAACCGAGCGAGGGCGCGATGCCGCAGAGGAAACTGCTCACGGTGAACACCGCCACACAGATCATGTAGAAGCGCTTCCGCCCGATCAGCATGGAGAACCATGCGCCCATGGGCAGGATGATGGCGTTGGCCACCAGATAGGAAGTCAGTACCCAGGTCGCCTCTTCCACGGTGGAGGAGAGGCTCCCGGCAATGTGCGGCAGCGCGACGTTGGCCACGCTGGTATCCAGCACTTCCATGAACGTGGCGAGCATCACCGTCACGGCGATGATCCACGGGTTGATCACGGGACGCGGCGCGAGGACGGTATTACTTGGCGTAGAGCGCCTCCATCTGTCCCACGCTGTGCGCCAGGTCCGCGCGCGCCTGGTTGTAGCGGTACAACGCGCCGATCTGGTTGTCGCTGGCGCGGGCCAGTTCGTCCTGCGCCTGAATCACTTCCACATTGTTGGCCACTCCGGCCTGAAAGCGGTCGCGCGCCTGATCCACTTCCTGGCGCGCCAGATCGATCCCGAGCCTGGCCACATCCACTTCGCTGCGCGCGCTGGCCAGCCGGGCGATGGAGTTCTTCACCTCCAGCACGATGCGGTTGCGCACTTCCTGCTCCTGCTGCTTGAGCTGGCGGATGGCGAGTTCGGCCTTGGTGCGTTCGGCCTGGATGCGGCCGCCGGTGAAGAGCGGCACTTCGAGGTTGGCCTGGTAACTGTAGACGGGAATCGCGGTGCTCTGGTTGAGGCCCTGCTCGGCCCAGAAGCCGCTGACGGAGAGCCTCGGCAGGCGTGCATCGGAAGCGGCCCGCTGGTTGAGCGCGGCGCGCTGTTCGAGCGACAGCAACTGGCGCAATTCCGGGCGCGAGGTATAGGCGCGTTCCAGGGATTGATCCACAGAGACCTCCGGCGTCTCGAAGAAGCTCACCGAATCGGCGAGTTCCACGCGCACTTTGGGGTCCAGATTGAGCAGGCGGGCGAGGCCGTAGAGCGAGGTCTCCAGCTGCATGCGGGAAACGATGAGGCGCTGTTTTTCATTCTGCAACTGCACGTTGGCGCGCAGCGTATCGATGCCGGTGCCGACCCCGTTCTTCTGTAGATCCGAGGCCTGCGTGTAGAGCGCCTGCGCCAGTTCCACGCGGGATTGGGAGGCGGCCCCATCGGCCGCGGCGCGCTGGCTGCCCAGATATTGCGAGACCACCAGCAGCACGCTCTCTTCCCGGGCGTTGGTTTCCTGCGCGCGCGAACTCTCGATGCCGAACTGGCTGGCGCGGTACCTGCGCCACAGGGTCAGATCGAAGACCGGCGTTTCGAAGCCGAGGCCGACCTGCTCGTAGCGAAAGGGTCCGGCATGCTGGGCAAAACCGGGGATGCGTAGGCCGAGCGCGGATTCGAGGTTGACCCGGTTGAGGACTTCCGAGGCCTGGCCTTTGACCTGCGGCATCAGGGCGGAGCGGGCCAGTTGGCGATCCTGCTCGCTCTGCGAGACGCCGAGATTGGCCAGGATCACCTGGGGATTCTGCTTCAAAGCCAGTCCGACCGCATCGCGCAGAGTCAACTTGAGCGGCGCCGGATCCTGGGCAAACAGAGCCCCGGCTAGCGCCAGAAAGGGGAGAACACGCGGCTTCATGGCAAT
>CAIRBY010000862.1 GCA_903876865.1 uncultured Acidobacteriia bacterium | reverse complement strand
GTGTGCTGCAGCGGCGCCATGAAGAACGCGCTGAAGATGAAGTCGCTAAAGCCGGAGGTGGAGATTTACGTACTCTTCCGCGACATCAGAACCTACGGTTTCAGGGAGGATTACTACCGCGCGGCGTCCAACCAGGACGTCAAGTTCATCCGCTACGAAGCCGATGATCAGCCGCAGGTAGTCGCCACCGAAGAAGGCGGCAAGCGCTTCATCCGGGTGACGGCGTTCGATCCGATCCTGGGCAAGAAGTTGGAACTCGACGTCGATGCGTTGGTGCTGGCCGCCGCGGTGATCCCCGCTCAGGGCGCCAATGAGTTGGCGCGCCAGTTCAAGGTGCCGCTGGGTCCGGACGGCTTCTTCCAGGAAGCCCACGCCAAGTTGCGGCCGGTCGACTTCGCTGCGGAAGGCGTGTTCCTCTGCGGCACGGCGCAGTATCCGAAACACTTGTCGGAGACCATCACCCAATCCTACGGCGCGGCAGGCCGGGCGATGTCCCTGCTCTCGCGCGACACTGTGGTCGCCTCGGGCGCGGTCTGCAATGTCAGCAATGACGCCTGTGTTTCCTGCGGTGCCTGTGTGTCGGTGTGTACCTACGGCGCGGTTGGTTTCGAGGATACCCCGCGCGGCAAGAAGGCGGTGGTCAATGCGGTGCTGTGCAAAGGTGACGGCCTGTGCGTCGCCAAGTGCCCGACCGCGGCGATCAGCCTCTCTCACTACACTGACAACGAAGTGTTCGGCCAGATCGACGCGGCGCTGGAGATGGTTTGAAATACGGGCCTGAATGCGGGTCTGAGATAACGCAACGCAACGCAACGCAACGCAAGGAACAAGGACTATGGCCGCTCCCTCTGATTTCAAGCCGATCATTGTTGGCTTTTTGTGCAACTGGTGCTGTTACGGCGGGGCCGACCTGTGCGGGGTATCGCGCTTCCAGTACCCGCCGTATCTTCGGGTGATCCGGCTGATGTGTTCGGGCCGGGTCGATCTGGAGTTCATCTTCCGGGCCTTTGCCAAGAAGGCCGACGGGGTGTTCATCGGCGGCTGCCATTTGAACGACTGCCACTACAACCCCGAGGGCAACTACGATGCGCTGGGCAACAGCATCGTCGCCAAGCGGATCATCGCAGCGGTCGGCGTCAATCCCGAGCGCTTGCGCCTGGAATGGGTCTCGGCGGGCGAAGGGATACGCTTTGCCGAAGTCATGAACGAGTTCGGCGCGAAGATCAAGAGTCTCGGTCCCCTGGGTTCCAGTGAAGGACGCGAGGTCGCCGATCTGCAAGCCGGTCTGGAAGCGGCGACGCAACTGGTGCCCTACTTCAAGCTGGTCGAGCGCGAGCGCTTCCGGGTCAAGCCGCGGACCGAAGAGGGTTACCAGAAGTTCTTCGCGTCGCCCGACTTCGAACCGCTGTTCCAGGAACTGGTGCTGGACAAGCTCACCCTGGGCCGGATCATGGGTGCGCTGCGCGCCGGCGAAGGTTCAGGCGCGGGTTCAGCCGAGAGCGTCGCGCAGAAGCTCGGCCTCGATACCGCGGAAGTCGCCCGGCACTTAAGCCTGCTATCGCAGCAGGGCATGGTCAAGATCGACGGGAGCCGGGTGGAACTGGTACTCGTCGCCTGAAGCACAGCATGGGACAGACGGTGACCCTGGATTGTAGGTCGGGCTTCAGCCCGACGCCCAAAGGAAGTCCCTGTGGGACAGCGGCTGTTGTCGGGCTAAAGCCCGACCTACGGAGATAAGCACAATGAGTGAAGACAAGATAAACGGCATCATCGACAAGTACCGCGGCCAGCCCAGTTCGCTGATCCACGCGCTGGTGGAGATCCAGCACGCGAACCACTGGCTGCCCCGGGAAGTGATGCACCAGGTGGCCGAGGCGCTGGAGGTGCCGTTTGCCCAGGTGCTGCAGATCGCCAGTTTCTACAAGACCTTCAGCCTGACCCCGAAGGGCCGCCACGAAGTGCATGTCTGCGGCGGGATGACCTGCCATCTGCGCGGCGCGGCGAAGCTCCTGGCGAAAGTCGAGGAGATCACCGGCCTGAAACCTGGGGAAACCGACACGGATGCCCGCTTCACCCTGGACACCGGGGCCTGCCTGGGCAGTTGCAGCATCGGGCCGGAGTTGATCGTCGATGGCAAGCACTACGGCCGGATGACACCGGAGCGGGCCGAAGACGTCCTCAACCGCTACGAGTAGAAGAAGACAGGTGATGAGCATGG
>CAIRBY010000861.1 GCA_903876865.1 uncultured Acidobacteriia bacterium | reverse complement strand
GTCAAAAAGTGGACTGAGTGGGCCCTCACCCACCAGCAGCCCGATGGCGCCATCGGCCCCGGCAAGAACCAGGACTGGTGGCCTAACTACGTCATGCTCAAGGCCCTCACCCAATACCAGGAGGCCTCCGGCGACGCACGCGTAATCCCGTTCATGGAAAAGTATTTCGCCTATCAGGCGCGCCATCTCGAGGAACGTCCGCTCAAAGAGTGGGCCATCTTCCGCTGGCACGACGAAGTCCTCAGCGTTCTCTGGCTCTACAACCGCAACGGCGATCGCGCACTCCTCGATCTCGCCCGCAAGCTGCACACGCAGGGCCACGATTGGGAGGCCCAATACGCCAACTTCCAGAACAAAGAGAAAGTCGCGCGCGGCGCCGCCAATCTCTCCACTCATGGCGTCAACACGGCCATGGCCCTGAAGGCTGCGGCTGTCTGGTATCTGATCACCGGCGAAGCCGGCGACCGCGCCAGCCTCTCCCAGATGTTCGCCGCGCTCGACCGCTACCACGGGCAACCCTCCGGTATCTTCTCCGCCGATGAGCACCTCGCCGGACTCGACCCCTCGCAAGGCACCGAACTCTGCGCCGTCGTCGAGGCCATGTTCTCGCTCGAAACCGACCTCGCCATTCTGGGCGACGCCGCCTTCGGAGACCGCCTCGAGAAGATCGCCTACAACGCCCTGCCCGCCACCATCTCCCCCGATTTCTGGTCGCACCAATACGACCAGCAGGCCAACCAGATCATCTGCTCCATCTCCAACCACCGCTGGGCCACCAACGGTCCCGAGAGCAACATCTTCGGGCTCGAACCCAACTTCGGCTGCTGCACCGCCAATATGCACCAGGGATGGCCCAAACTCGCCGCCTCGCTCTGGATGGCCACGCCGGATCACGGCTTGGCCGCCGTGGTCTATGGGCCGAGCGAAGTGCGCACCACCATTGGCGGTTCCGCCGTCACGATCACGGAGGAGACCGGCTACCCGTTCCGCGAGTCCATTCAACTTTCGCTCACGCTCTCCGCGGCCGCGCGCTTCCCGCTCGCCCTGCGTATCCCCGCTTGGGCCGCGGATGCCGCGGTCACGATCAACGGCCAACCCGCCACCGGTATCAAAGCCGGCGAGTTCCTTCGCATCCTCCGCGAATGGAAGACCGGCGACCGCGTCGAACTTCGCTTCCCCATGCAGGTGCGCACCTCCAGCTGGTTCCACAACTCCCTCTCCGTGGAGCGCGGACCGCTCGTCTTTTCTCTGAAGATCGGCGAATCCTGGAACAAGATCAAACAGACCGGACCCGCCGCCGATTACGAAATCTACCCCACCACTCCGTGGAACTACGCGCTCATCAAGGGCGAGTTCCACGTCACCGAAAAGCCGCTCGCCGAGCAGCCGTTCACGGCCGCCGCGGCGCCCGTGGAGATCACGGCACGCGCGCGCCGCCTGCCGCAGTGGACGCTCGCCGACGATTCGCCCGCGCCGCTGCCAGAGAGCCCCGTCACCACCAAGCGCCCCGAAGAGACCATTACCCTCGTCCCCTACGGCGCCGCCAAACTGCGCATCACCGCATTCCCCTGGATGCAGTGAAGTTGCAGTGAAGTTGCAGTGAAGTGGGGCAGGCCATCGTCGTTCGTGGTCTGTCGGACTAATCCGCGGTTTTGCCGTGCAGTGTCCGTCCATCGAGTAGGGCAGGCGTTTCCGCCTGCCAATGCTTTCGCTTATCAATCAGGCACGCCCTAGGAGTTGGCAGGCGGAACCGCCTACCCTACAGAGCGTGGAGATCGATTCGCCGATCAGGAGGTTTTGGACGGCGCCCACCCCCGGCACTCTGTTAGCCTATGCCAATGAAGCTCGCGCTCGCCGCCCTACTGGCCCTCGGCACTTCCGCCTTCGCCCAGATTCCCGCCAAAGACCGGATGGTTGTCGTCATCAGCCTCGACGGCTTCCCCGCCTATGCGCTCGACGATCCCAAGCTCCCCATTCCCACCCTGCGCCGCCTGATGCAGAACGGCGTCAGCGCCCGCATGACCGGCATCAATCCCACCGTAACCTGGCCCAACCACACCGCGATGGTCACGGGAGTCCGCGCCGATCAGCACGGTCTGCTCACCAACGGCACGATTGTCCGCACCGGCGCATGGCCGCCCGTGAAAGTGGACCCGATGATGGATAAGGAAAAGATGGTGCACTCCCCCACCGTCTATGATGCCGCTTCGCGCGCCGGACTCACCACCGCGCAGGTCGATTGGGTCGCCATCAACCACGCCCCTTCCATCACCTGGAACTTCAACGAGTGGGCCAATGCCGAAGGCCCGCTGGAACAGGAGATGATCCGCAAAGGCGCCATCACCGCCGCGGATCTGGAGACCTTCACCAAATCCAACATCCTCTTCCGCGACCAGACCTGGACCACTGCCGCCGCATACCTGATCCGCGAGCACAAGCCCAATCTGCTGCTCTACCATCTGCTCTCGCTCGATTCCACGCACCACACCTATGGCCCGAGCACGCTCGGCGCCACCGATGCCATCGCCTTCCTCGATAGCTGCGTTGCCCGCCTCGTGGATGCCGTGCACGCCGCGGGGATGACGGAGCGCACCACGTTCCTGATCGTCTCCGACCACGGCTTCAAGAAATATACGAAGGAGGTTCATCCCAACGTGGCACTGGCCGCCGCCGGACTCTCCAAGCAGGTCTACATCATGCCCGAGGGCGGCACCGCCTTCGTCTACATCGAGCCCTCCCAGACCGCCGAACTCGCGCCCAAAGTAATCGCCGCCCTCGCCGGAGTGGAAGGCATCGATCAAATCCTCGGCCCGGAGAACTTCGCCGCGCTCGGCCTGCCGCAACCCGCGCAGGACCCGCAGATGTTCCAACTCCTGATCACCGCCAAGTCCGGCTACTCCGTCTCTGGCGCCACCGGCGGACCCGTCACCGCCGCCGTCCCGCAGCAGGCCGGCAGTCACGGCTACCTCGCCAGCGATCCCGAGATGGACCCCATTTTCATCGCCAGCGGCTACGGCGTGCACGCGGGCGCCAAACTGCCGCGCATCGCCAATCTGGATGTGGCCGCCACCATCGCGCAACTGCTGGGAGTCTCGCTGCCCTCCGGAAAAGGCAAGCCCGTCCCCCTGCAATAGCATCCGGGCTACTCGAAGGCGCTCCCGCAGCAGGTCAGGCGGCTTCGCCGGTCAACTCTTC
>CAIRBY010000860.1 GCA_903876865.1 uncultured Acidobacteriia bacterium | reverse complement strand
GGCAAAGAGCGTGGCGCGCAGCACCATGTGCGGCGCATCAGGCTCCATGAAGATTTCGCCGCTATAGGCGGGCACGATGTGGTCCTTCTTTTCGTACTCGATGCCCCACTGCGAATAGCGCTGCTCCACGCTATAGTGGAACGCCATCACCAGCTTGCCGCGCACCCTCGCCCACCGCGACCAGTCGAAATGCGCGTGGGTGCCATTCTCAAAAATGCCGCGCAGCAGACTGCCGAATTCACCGGTGGAGGTGGCACCGCCCACGTTTTTGTAGTCTTGGGTCGCGAGGCGGCTGCCCACCATCGTCAGTTTGTACTCTTCCTTCTGTTCGAAGAAGCTCAGCCGCAGCGTCAGCATGTCCACCTGCGACCAGCTCGGCTCCGTCTGCCCCAATCGCTCGCTATACCGGCTCCCCACCGCGGCTGCCTGATACCGCTTCACCACCTGCGTGCACAGAAAATTGGGCAGATTCTTCGTGTAATTCAGCGCATACTCGCGCACTTCCTCGATGATCTCCGCCTGCTCCTTCGCGTTCGGCACCGGCGGCAACTCGGGAACCCTTCGCGCCTCTGCCGCTGTCGCGGCCGGCGCGGCCGGCTTGGCCTTGGTCAGCTTCTCCGATTGATCCCGCAGCACCTTCAGCGCGGCCAACGTCTTCGGGCCGATCCCGCTCGCCAGCAGTTTGTCGATCGCGTTATCGTCCAGCTTTTCGCTCAACTTAGTCTTAGTGAGGAACTTGCCGATCTCCGAATCGCTCATCTTCATCTCGAGCGATGAGGTGAGGAACTTCATTAACTGATCGAGGTTCAGGGTCTGGGTCTGGGCCGCCGCAACCACGCAGAGTAAAAGCGCGGCGCCCGCTTGGCGGAGACGGTGGCGGAGATGCATGTCCATCATTTTCTCATGACGCGGCGGATGGCGTATGGGGTACGTCTAAGTAGTAGGTCTTCACCCGGCGCGCCGCCGCGCGGCCGGCCACTGCCGCCAGTGCATCTTCGCTCGCGGCCCGGACTCGCTCCGAACTACCGAATGCTTTCAACAGTTTCTGGACCGTCTTGGGTCCCACGCCCTCGATCGCATCCAGTTCGCTGGTCAATTGCCGCGAACTGCGCAGCGTGCGGTGGAAGGTCACGGCGAAGCGGTGCGCCTCGTCACGGATGGACTGCACCAGGTGCAGGATCGGTGAAAAGCGGTCGAGGATGATGGGTTCGTCCTCCTGCCCCAGCACGTAGATGATCTCCTCGCGCTTGGCGATGGAAGCGAGCGGCTGATCGGCGATTCCGATCGCTTGCAGTGCGTCCGCCGCCGCGTGCAACTGCCCGAGACCGCCATCGATCAGGACCAGTCCCGGCATGGGCTGCTGCTCATCCCGCAGGCGCGCGTAGCGCCTCGTCACCACTTCCTTCATGCTTGCGAAATCGTCGTTTCCCACCACCGTCCTGATGATGAACTTGCGGTAGTCCGCCTTCTTCATCCGCCCGTCTTCCCACACCACCATGCTGGCCACTTTGTCCGTGCCCTGAATGTGCGAGATGTCGAAACACTCGATGCGGGAGGGCGCGCTCGGCAGGTTGAGCGCCTCCTGCAGGGCCTCCTGAATCGCGCGCGAACTCGGCTTCAGCACGCGGAATCGTGCGTCGAAACTGTGCTTGGCGTTGGTCTCCACCAGGCCGAGCAGAGCCTTCTTCTGACCGCGCTGCGGTGTGCGGATTTCGACTTTGCCGTGGCGCTTCTCGCTGAGCAGTTCCTCCAGAGCTTCAATATCTTCGAACTCCACCGGTACGTGGATTTCAGCGGGGATGAACTGCTGGTCCAGGTAGATCTGCTTGAGCAGGGCACTGAAGAACTGCGATTCCTCGAACTCCAACTGGTCTTCCCAGAAGATCTCGCGGCGGTCTACGATCTGGCCGTTGCGCAAGTGGAAGAGATTGAGCGCTACCAGCGGTGGTTCGGCGTAGACGGCGAAGATATCCACATCGTCACCGCTCGCCGCCGCCATTTTCTGACGCTCGGCGATCTCCTCCACGGTCGCGATCAGGTCGCGCAAGCCACCGGCCT
>CAIRBY010000859.1 GCA_903876865.1 uncultured Acidobacteriia bacterium | reverse complement strand
TGCGCGTATTTCGCTTCGCGCGACCGCATCAATCACATGCATTTCCGCAATGTGAAAGTGGTGAAGCCGTACGAGCGCTACTCGGAGGTGATGATCGACGAGGGCGAGAACAATATGTTCCTGGTGATGCGGGAACTAGTGAAGCACAAGTACACGCGCGAGATTTATCCGGAGCATCCGCGCGGGCTGGATTACGACCGGGAACACGGGCGCATCGGCGGGTATCCGGGGGGCGGGAGTTACGCCTCGTTTGCGTTCCAGGTGGGGTATACGCGCGCCATGATGCAGGCGGCGCTGATGTCGGTGTAACGGAGGTCAAGGATGAAAGCAACGGGCAGCGCGGGACGGCGCTCTTTTCTGAAAGGCGCGGCATCATTGGGCGCCGGATTGTGGGCGGGCGAGAATCTGGAAGCGTATCCGCAGAACACCAACACCAATTCGAAGCCGAGCGAATTGAAGATCACGGACCTGCGCATAGCCACGGTGGGGCGGGCGCCGATGACGTGCCCGATCATCCGCATCGATACCAATCAGGGGATTTATGGGTT
This sequence comes from uncultured Acidobacteriia bacterium, assembly GCA_903876865.1. GTDB lineage: Bacteria > Acidobacteriota > Terriglobia > Bryobacterales > Bryobacteraceae > Solibacter. Next base: position 16,180 of record CAIRBY010000859.1, on the reverse strand, counting down.
GGGCGAAGTGCGCGATGGCGCGAGCAAGAATTATGCGCTGATGCTGAAGAGCCGGCTGCTGGGGCAGAACCCGTGCAACGTGGACAAACTGTTCCGGCGGATCAAGCAATTCGGCGGACACTCGCGGCAGGCGGGCGGGGTATGCGGGGTGGAGATGGCGCTGTGGGACTTGGCAGGCAAGGCGTTTCATGTGCCGGTGTACCAGATGCTGGGGGGCAAGTTCCGAGACAAGATCCGCATCTACGCCGATACCACGGAATCGAACGATCCCAAGATCTTCGGGCAGCGGCTGAAGGCGCGCAACGAAGAGGGGTTCACGTGGTTGAAGATGGACCTGGGCGTGAACCTGGTGGCGAATACGCCGGGTGCGGTGACGCGTCCGGCGGGCACGAGTTTCACGTACGGGGAACCGGCGCCGGGGATGTTCACGGGGATCGAGATCACGGAGAAGGGGATTGGGATTATGGCGGATTTCGTGGGGCAGGTGCGCGAGATCATCGGCATGGAGGTGCCGCTTTCGGCCGACCATTTCGGCCATATCGGCGTGAACAGCTGCATCCGGCTGGGCAAGGCGCTGACGAAATACAACATGGCGTGGCTGGAAGATATGGTGCCGTGGCAGAACACGGAGTTGCTGAAGAAGATCAGCGATGCGGTGGACATCCCGATTCTGACGGGCGAGGACATCTATCTGAAAGAGCCCTTCATGGAGCTGTGCCGGACGCACGCGGTGGACATGATTCAGCCGGACCTGGCGACATCGGGCGGAATTCTGGAGACGAAGAAGATCGGCGACGGGGCGCAGGAGTACGGCGTACCGATGGTGATGCACTTCGCGGGGAGTCCGGTCTCCTGCATGGCGAACGTGCATTGCGCGGCGGCGACGGAGAACTTCCTGGTGCTGGAAAACCACTCGGTGGACGTGCCGTGGTGGGGCGATCTGGTGACGGGGATCGAGAAGCCGATTGTGAATCACGGCTTCATCACGGTGCCGGACAAGCCGGGTCTGGGCGTGGTGCTGAATGACGAGGTGGTGAAACAGCACCTGGGCGAGCCGGGCTTCTTCGAGCCTACGCCGCAGTGGAATACGGATCGGACGAACGACCGGACATGGAGTTAGTTTTGGGTGGGAGAAGAGGAGTGTTCACGATGTTTCGGATTTACGGGCTGTTGGCCGGCGCGTGCGCGGTGGCGATGATTGCACCGCCTGTGGCGCAGGCGCAGGTGTTTCAGGTCACTAAGGATCAGTTGATCGAACTGACGAAGGCGAACCCGTTCGAGCGATTTCCGGACGGGCGTCCGAAGGTGCCGGATGCGTGGATCGAGCGGGCGCGCGGGATTTCGGCGGAAGAGGTGTTCGGGGTGTTGAGCGGCGTGCGGAGCGGCTTCCGCAATCAGTGGGCGGACGGGTTCCAGATTCTGCATCCGGGCAAGAAGATGGTGGGGCGGGCGTTCACGGTGCAGTTCATGCCGCAGCGTCAGGACCTGGAAGAGGTGGCGCAGGCGCGCGCGCAGGCGGCGGGGCTGGGCGCGTTGAAGAATCAGACGGCGATCGATATGTTACAGCCGGGCGATGTGCTGGTGGTGGACCTGTTCGGCAAGCGCGAAGACGGCACGATCGTCGGCGACAATCTTTTTTATTACGTGATGAAGGCGACGAAGGGCGGGGGGATGGTGGTGGATGGGAGCATCCGCGACCTGGAGGGCATCTCTGAGATGGACATGCCGCTCTACTACCGCTACGCGCATCCGAGTTACCTGACGAACGTCACGCTGACGGGGATCAACATCCCGGTGCGCGTGGGCAACGTCACGGTGATGCCGGGAGATCTGGTGGTGGGTGATCGCGAAGGCGTGTACTTCATTCCGCCGCAGATGGTGCAGCAGGTGATCGAGAGCGCGGACAAGGTGCACATCCACGACGATTGGACGCGGATGAAGTTCGATGAGGGCAAGTACAAGTCGGGCGAGATCTACGGTTCGCCGAAGGATCCGGCGCTGAAGAAGGAGTACGACGAGTATTTGAAGAAGCGCCTGGAAGAGCTGAATAAAAAGAAGTAGGGGCGCTGATTCGATGCGGCCGGTCAGATGCGTCCGAACTTGGCGACGGCCTCCTTGAGCGATTTGAATTTTTCGATGAAGGGGAGCATGCTGTGTTCGGTATCGTCGAGGGCCTGCGCCTTTTTGAGGACGTCGCCGGCTTTGGCGCGGGGGACGACGGCGACGCCATCTTCATCGGCGGTGACGATGTCGCCCGGGTTGACGCGGACTCCGGCACAGGTCACGGGGACGTTGACGCCGGCGAAGCGGTAGTGGTTGATGGTGGTGGAGGGGGCGACGCCGCGGCTGAAGACGGGGAACTGGAGGCGGCGGATCTGGGGGGTGTCGCGCACGCTGGCATCGATTACGGCGCCGGCGAGGCCGCGGACTTTCATGGCGGTGGCCATGAGGCCGCCGATGCCGGCGAAATCGCCGCCATCTTCGAGGACCATGACGTAGACGGAGCCGGGCTTGGCGTTATCGATGGCGTCGAGCATGCCCTGTGAGGCGGCGGAGCCTTCCTGGTGCTCCTCTTTCTTGAGCAGGACGGTGACGGCGGGTCCGGCGAATTTGGTGGGCGCGAGCGGGCGCATTTCGTGGGACATGTAGCCGCGCTGTTTGTAGAGCTGCTCCATGGCGTCGGAGACTGAGGCGACTTCGACGAGCCGGTAGCCTTCGATGAGGGTGTCGGGGGCGGGCTGGGCTTTCAGGTTGGCGAGGACGGTGAGGGAGAATAGCGCCACGGCGGTGGCGGCCAGGACGAAGAGTGTGCGTTTCATGGGGCTCCTCTGGTGAACGGTACAACAGATTACGGTAGCAGAGCGTCCAGGCAAGGCGCCTGCGGCGAAAAAAAGACAGGTAAGGCGCCTGCGGCGAAAAAAACACCGACAACGGCAGAGCGCCCGCGGCGAAAAAACGATTCGCTGGGACAGGCCGGGAGGCCTGTCCTACGCTCTATCGGAGACGTGTTGGGGGGTGATCCAGCCGAGGTTGAAGGGGAGTTCGGTCATGGGGCCCTGCCATTTGAGTTCACGGTCGATATCGGGGTGCATGCGGTAGGGTTTCTTGACGTCCGCAACTTTGGCGCCGATGATCTCGATTTTGCTTTCATCGAACTGGCCGAGGTGGAGCTCGCCGCAGTATTTGACGTAGCCGAGCCATTCGGGGTCGATGCCCATGCACTGGGCGGCGATGCGGTCGGTGGCGACGAAATCGGCGGAGGCGAGGGCGATGCGGGAGGCGACGGGGGTGCCGGAGTTGGGGCCGTTGCCTTCCATGCCTTCATAGCCATCGATCACGGAGGCGCCCCAACTGGGGGCGAGGCGCTGCGCGGTGAGGAGCATGTTGTAGTGGGTCTGGCGCAGGCCGACGTGGTATTTGCGTTTCTCGTTCCAGCGCACGGATTCGTTGGGCGCGTAGTGGAGCGGGGCGCCGAGCACCATGTTCTTGATGGAAAGGGTGGCGACGGCGGTGTTGTGGGTCTTGAGCATCGCGGCGGAGATGACGAAGGCTTCGGGATCGAGCAGGCGCGCGGCGAGGCGGACGGGGACGATGTGGAGGTCCTGATCGAGGAGGGCGATGCGTTCGAAGGAGGCTTCGGCGTTGAGGTCGATGAGCTTGACCTGCTTCTTTTTATACTCGGCGGGGAGGGCGCTGTACTTGAAGTTCTCGAAGCCCTGCACGGTGTTGCCGGCCGAGGATTCGGCGATGACGACGGGACCCTTGAAACGCTCGGAGAGATAGTCGAGGATGCCGCGCATGGCATCGGGATGGCTGGCCGCGAGCTGGTTGACGGTGTTGACGAAGTTGGGTTTGATGACGACGTACTTACGGGCCTTCAGCTTGGGCTGGAGTTCCTTATCCACGGCCATGAGGGCGTTGTAGATATTCTTGCGGCGGTCGTTGCCCTGCATGAGGGCGACGGTGGAGCGGCGGTCGAGCGCGGGGAAGGATTCGGAGTGGCCGCCGGTGGGACCGGGGCGTCCGCGTCCGGCGGCGGGTTGGGGGGAGACCGCCGGCGCCTGGCCGGGGGTGAGCGCCTGACGAGCCGAGGCGATACGGCTGCGTAGCAGCGCCGCGGCTCCGGCCAATTGGAACATGCTTCTGCGCGGAACACTCATTCCCATGTCTTTCGCCTCCACAGGGCCGGTTGGCGGATACCGCGCTCAGCCGGCTGATTTCAAAAAAACTATTTCCAAAGAGCCCGAACCCGGGGCTAAAATAGGATGTTAGCACCGTTTTATCCGTGGAGGCATTCATGAATCATATTCCGTCCCGGCGCAATTTTCTCGCAGCCGGTTTGGCATTGCCGGCTGTTGCGTCGGCGAGCCGCACTGAACAATCCCAGCCCCAGACTCCGAGCCGGTTGTCTTCCGGCGCGGCGCTGCAATACCGCATGCTGGGCAAGACCGGCCTGAAGGTCACGACGGTCGGCTACGGCTGCATGATCACATCGGATTCGACGGTGATCACGCGCGCGGTGGATATGGGGATCAACTACTTCGACACCTCGCGCAACTATCAGGGCGGACAGAACGAGCGGATGGTGGGCGCGGCGCTGGGGGCGAAGCGGAAGGACATCTTCCTGGCGAGCAAGTGCGACACGAAGACGGGACCGGGCATTCTGGCGGAACTGGAGACGAGCCTGCGGGAGTTGAACACGGACCACCTGGACGTGTGGCACCTGCATGGACTGGGCGACCCCGTACAGATCACGGACGAGATGGTGGAGGCGCAGCGCAAGGCCAAGGCAGAGGGCAAGATCCGCTTCACGGGTGTGAGTACGCACAATCTGCCGGCGATTGTGGACCGGGTGATCGAAGCCAAGATCGACGTGATTCAGGTGCAGTACAATTTCGCGTCGGCTCCGAGCTACGGACCGGCGATCGAGAAACTGCATCAGGCGGGGATTGGCGTGATCGCGATGAAGGTGATGGCGCGGAGCGGCAGGGGGCGGGGCGCGGCGCAACCGCAGCGGCCGGCGACGTTCGCACCCTCGGCGCTGAAGTGGACGATCAACAATCCGGCGATTGCGACGACGGTGCCGAGCATGACGGACATCGATCAGCTCGAGCAGAATTTCAAGACGATGGCGGAGAAGTTCACGGAGGCGGATTCGAAGATTCTCTCGGCGCAGTTGCGGGAGATTTCGCCGACCTTCTGCCGCATGTGCGGCGAGTGCAGCGGACAGTGTCCGAAGGGGCTGCCGGTTTCCGACATGGTGCGGTTCGTGATGTACGCGGATGGCTACGGGCAGTTCCCGCTGGGGCGGGAGAACTTCCAGCGCATGTCGGCGGAGCATCAGGACGTGCGTTGCGGCGATTGCACACACTGCGCGGTGCATTGCCCGAACGGCGTGCAGGTTTCGGCACAAGTCAGCCGGGCGCAGGAGCTGTTTGCGTGCTAAAGACCGGCCTGCTGTTGTTGGGGCTGGGAGTGTTTTGTGGTGTGGTGGCGGCCGCCGAAGACCCGGCGGTCGCCCCCGCCTGCAATCTGGTGGCGGGGTGGAAGCAGGACGGCGCGGCGCGCTACTACACCACCGAAAATCTCTACGAGTACATGGACGGAAACTCGGAGGGTTATTTCTCTTACAACTTTCAGAATATGCGCGGGGTCACGTGCAAGCAGGGCGAGACCACGTTTGTGATCGACATCTCCGATATGGGGGATGCGGACAATGCGTTCGGGTGGTTCAGCGCGACGCGGGACTTGCGCAATCCGGCGTACGCGGTGGGGATGGGCGGGCAGATTGTGCCGCGGCGGCTGATCTTCGCCAAGGGAAAATACTACGCGGAGATTGCGGCCAATCCGGAGGGCGATTTCACGGCGCCCCTGCAGCAGTGGGCCGCGGCGCTGGCGAAACTGGTGCCGGGCAGCACGTCGCCTCCGGCGGCGCTGGAGTGGTTTCCGAAAGAGAAGCAGCAGACGCTGAAGCTGGTGCCGGAGAGCGTGCTGGGGCTGCGGATATTGGGGAAGGGGTACCTGGCGCAGTACGATTACGGCAAGGCGTTCGTGGTGTTGGGCGAGACGGCGGAGACGGCGGCGGCGACGATGCAGAGCCTGCGGCAGCGCTTCACGGAGAATAGCGCGGTGAAACTGGGCGAGGATGCGTTTCGGACCACCGATAAGTACCTGGGGCGAATCTGTTTTGTGCGGGTGGGGCGGTATATCGCGGGGTATGCGATTGCGGCGGAGGGCATGGACCCGGTGGCGCTGAGCGGCGAGCTGGTGGGCAAGCTGCGCTGAGGGGACTGACTCCTCAAGGTTGACGCCGGGGCGGGGCGGGACTACGCTTGACCTAATGCCCGCAGGAGAGCCCGCCCAGCCACACACGTTCCGCGGGGTCACATTCCGCAAGGTCAATCGGTGGCACCGCGAGGTCGGGGTGCGCAGCGAATACTGGCTGATTGTGCGCGGGTGGGATCTGCAGAAGGACGAGGTCACGCTGGAGAACCCGTTCCGGATTCGGGCGGAGATCGGGCGATGGTGCCGGAACCCCTCGATGCGCGCGGTGGTGCTGGCGATGTACCGCGAGGCGTATGGGGCAACGCTCCCGGTGCAGCGCACGGCGGCGCGGGCGAACTGGCTGGAAGAGCGGCTGGTGGCGGCGTTCGAGCGGAAGGTCCTGGTGGTGTTGACGCGTCCGGCGTGGGATGCGCCGCCGCGGGCGGAAGACGAGGAAGAGGACGAGGACGAGGCGGAGAACGAGACTCCGTTAGAGCGCAGGCCGCGCGATCCGGGACGCACGCTGGACGGGCCGAAGAAGACGTGGGTAGAGATCAAGCTGGTGGATCAGGATGGGGCGGTGGTGCCGAATGAACGGTACCGGATCACGCTGCCGGACGGCACGGTGAAGGAAGGCGCGCTGGACGAAGACGGGTGGATGCGGGAGAGCGGGATCGATCCGGGGGACTGCCTGATCACGTTTCCGGACATTCACTACGAGGAGTGGGATCCGATATAGGGGGCGGGGAAGAGTTTCGACAGGAGTGCCAGCGACGGAGACGGACTGGCGCGCCTTTCATCGGGAGAAGCAACTGCCCGTCTCGTTCGAGTGGCCGACCAGGGGGTCGGCCGGGGACGAGGGCGTCCGCCCCACCAGTGTTGCGCGTGGATTGGATGGCCGAGACCAAGTGGGGTTGGGCGGGCTAGTCGGCGGGGGCGTCGAAGGAGAGGAGCTTGGGGCTGGCGTTGCGGACGAAGGGGCGGAAAAGGTAGCCGCAGGCGGGATCGTAGTAGCCGAGATAGGGGCGTTTACGGGCGAGGATGCGGGGGAAGAAGGGGCCCGGGCCGCGAGCGACGAGCACGGGGCCGAGGTTGGGGCCGAAGTAATAGAGCTTGCCGGCGGTGGTGGCGGCGAGGAGATGGAAGCGGCCATTGCGATCGCGGTCGAAGGCGAGTTCGGTGACGGGATGGCGCAGCAGCAGGCGGTCCAAGCGCGCGTGGGTGCTCTCCCCGGAGATGAGGGAGGCTCCGAACATTTCCAGAGAGGCGCCATGGGGAGCTTCGCGGAAGAGGGCTTTGACCTGGCCGCCGAGTGGATCGAGTTCACAGGCATGGAGCGGGAGGCGGGAGCGGAAGAGTTGGTCGCTGGCGATGTGCTCGCCGGTGAGGGTGAGACGCTCGTGAACGACTCCGCGATGTTCGAGGAGCAGGTGGACCGAGTCTTCATCGGCTGCGACGGCGGCGAGCCTGGCGGTGAGATCACAGCCGAAGACGGGAGCTAGCCCATCGGCGGCAAGGCGGCGGCATTCGAGGCGGGCGGGTCCGGCTTCGAAGAAGAGGAGCAGGCTGCCATCCCGCTGGTGATTGCACCAGGGCAGGAGGCGCCAACCGGGGGGGATGGCGGCGTGGCGCGGCTGGCCCACGGGTTTGCCGCTGCGATGCAGGCGGGCGTGGAGGGTAGCGCCGGTTGTCCAGACGAGCCAGCGTTCGAACATCGGGTCGAAGGTGCCGGCATGGGAGAACGTGGCGGTGGAACAGGTGACGGTTTCGGCCGGCTCTCCGTGAAGTACCGGTTCGGAATACCAGGCGGCCAGAGGCGCGCCGAGGCTGTGTTGGCGAAGGAACCAGGAAGCGTGGCCGTTGGATTCGGAGCGCAGGAGTACGAGTGCGCTTTCGAGCAGACAGGCATCGAGGCGGAGATCGACGCTGGTGAGGGGTGGGTTGTCCACGAGCACGCGGGCGAGATCCGAGAAGGCACGAAGCCCGGCCGGCTCATATTCGTAGCGGGCGCGGAGGCGGAGATCGCCGGGGGGCAGGAGGTAGTGGTAGGGTGCGAGGTCGATGGTGCGGGTCCAGGTTTCGCCGGGGGGGAGCGTTTCCAGGGTGGGGGTCATGTTGGGGCGCGCGCCGACGAGCATCAGTTGCTGGGTGATGCCGTTGAGTTGGCGAAGCCTGCGCGCGGCCGCGGTGAAGAGTTCAAAGGTGAGCGCGGCGGAGGTGTCATAGAGGTTAGGGAGTTCGAGCGGTTCGAGGCTGCGGTTGCGCAGGCGCACGGTGACGCTGTAGCCCTGGTGGGTTGTGCCGCCGCGCCGCGGTGCTTCCAGTTCGAGCTCGATAGGCATACCGGATTCTCCGCTCACGATTGCTTGGGCAGCACGGTGCTGGTGTGATCCCAGCCGCGCAGGGCGAGGTTGCACTTGCCGCAGAAATGGGGGGCGTAGCGGCCCTGGGTCTGGAACGGCAGCGCGACTCTTGCTTTGGCGGGATCGAGCGAGTAACTCATGAGGCAGTTGTGATCGTTGAGATCGTGATGCGCGGCGTTGTTCTCGCCGGTGTTTTCGTGGTGCAGCAGATAGAAGAGGTGGCCGAATTCATGGGCGATGACGTAGTAGACCTTTTCGGGATCCTGGAGGTCCGCGAAGAGGACGCCATCGGCGAGGCCGAGTGAGAGGTAGCCGGCGATGAACTGGCGGTTGACCACGGAGTGATTGCCGTTTTCGGGATCGGCCTGCACGTCCGCAGGCTCGTGCTGGTTGATGGTGATGAGGATGAGTCCGACGGGAAATTCGGCGCGAAGTTTCTTGGAAATCACGGCGCCCATCTGTACGTTGCTGCGATCGAGAAAGCCATTGAGGGCGCAGTAGCCGGTCAACAGGTTCTTATAGGTGACGGCGTTCATGCTCCCTTGCGCGGGCGCGGGCATGCCGAAGTAGGCATTGGGGTGGAGGGACATGCCGGGCTGCAGCGAGAGTCCGGACGCCCTGATGGCCTGGAGGTATTCGTCGGTGTTGAGCACGTCGGTAATGCTCTTGGTGGCGAAGGCGCTGACGTCGAGTTCCACGTGGGCGCGGGCGTACTCGGCCTGGATCAGGTCCCATTGGGGCGCGTTCTTGGAGCGCGCCGGCCAATTCACGACGGCGGCGAGTTTGGCGAAGCGCTTGACGATGAAGGTGCCGGTGTCTATGTGCAGGCGCTTATCGACGGTGGTGGCGCCGTGGTCGGCTTCGAGGGCGGACTGGTTCGGGTGCCCGGTGAAATCGATTTCCGCGCGCAACTGGTAATCGTCGCCGGCGATGTAGGAGGGGCGGAAGAAGATCCCGGCCTTGCCGGCGCGCAGGGGGAACTGCTTATCCACGCAGGCGGTGCTGAAGACGACCTTCTGCCCCGCGTCACGGGCCGTGTTGTAGGGCTGGTAGAAATCACCCAGCAGGAAAGGCATGTCGAAGCTCTCGCCGGGTGCGGTCTTACGGAGGCCGTTGAGGGCGGAGGGGCAGTTGTCGCCGTTGTCGCCGACGCGGCCGTTGTTGATGGTGAGCGCGGCCTCGAGATATTTTTTCGTCTGGCTCGGCGAGGCCGGAGTGGAAGACCACTGGGACGAGAGATCTTCGTTGAGGCCTTTGACGCGGAAGTTGACGCGCAGCGGTCCCACGGCATCCGGCACGAGTTTCTTGGTGTTGTCCTTGCCCTTCAAATAGACGGTGGCTTCGACGGGGATCAGCGGGCGGTTCAGTCGCTTCTCATCATAGATGCTGCGGACCGAGCGGAATTCGGTGTCGCCTCCGTTCGATTTCAATTCGGCGCCGACGCGCTGATAGTAGAGCGCCTCGACCAATATCTTGCCGGTGTTGCCGGGTCCTGGGAAGGGGTTGCCCGCGAGGTAGGGACGTTTGTTATCGCCGGCGGCGAGCGCATCCTTGAAGACCTGATCGGTATCGGGGCGATAGTTCACCACGAAGAACTGATACATCTTCTTGTGATTGGCCTTGTAGCGGAGGATGGCTTTTTCCAGGTAGCCTTCGGTGTCTTTGCCGACGGGGCCGCCATAGAAGCCGAGTTGATTGAGCTTGTACTGGATCCACTCCTTCTCTTTGGCGGCTTTGTCGGGCTCCTTCTCGTCTGGCGTCCAGGGGCCTTCCTTGAGTTCGAGGGAGTGGTAGAGGATCTTGAATTTTTTCTCGTCGCGGAAGTGGTTGGTGTGGGCGGCATCGTCGTGGAAGAGGATGGCTTTGAAGGGGCCCATGAGCGGGTTGGCGAAGTGATCCTTCAATTCGCCCTCTTCGATTTTGCCGTCCCAGGAGATGACCTGATCGTTGTTGTTGGTGGTCTTGTCCTTGGGGATGTCGCGGCTCACCATGACTTTGCCGGGGTAGTTCTCACCTTCGACGATCAGCTTGACCTGGCGATTGTAGATGCCGCGGATGGCGAAGTGAATGTCGAGGGATTCTTTGGAGGGCGCGAAGTGATCGTCAATGCGGACGATCTGGAGGCGCTTCTCTTCGAGGAGCAGGCGGGCCACGACCATCTCACCGATGCGCAGGGTACGGTCGGTTTCGACGCTGCCGAGCACGACGGGCTGGGGGGAATTGTCCGGTCCGAAAAAGGGCGCGGCCTTGGCCTCCGTGACGCCGGCCATGATGTGGAAGCTGCCGGGCGGGACGGGCATCACCATCGTGAGGCCGGCTTTGTCGGTGAGCGCGGAGGCGGAGAATGGGCCGAGTCCCGCGGTGAGATCGACTCTCACGGGTACGTTGGGTAGGACTCCGTTCTTGTGGGGTTGCTCCACGAGGACGCGCAGGTAGGCTTTGGGAATGGTGAAGATGGCGCTCTCCACGGTTGGTTCCGGACCGGGCAGGATGGTGATGGTATCGGTGACGGGACCCTCTTTGAACGCGGCGCCGGGGTCTGGGACGAGGCCGTACGTGGGGCCGGGATCGATCGTGATTTTCATCTCGATCGAGGGGAGATTCGGGACCGTCAAGTGTCCGAAGGCATCGGTGTCGAAAGGAAAGGTGTCTCCGGTTTTCGGATAGAAGAGGGTGACTTTGGACTTGATGGGCGCGCCGGTGGGATCGGTTACGCTGAGCACGAGCGAGCCCACCGGAGTGGGCACGGCGGGCGCCTGCGGGACCGGTTTCATGGCCGGGTGACCCACGCTACTTCGACCTCCCCTTGGGTTTCGGTTTCACGTTGGGGTCGCACTCGTCATTGACCTGGCGGAGCGCGTCCATGGTGGGCGCATCGAGAATGCCGTTGGTGAGCGGCAGGCCGAAGCGATCCTGGTACTCTTCCTGGAACTGGCGCACGTCGGCTTCCTGGGTGGCGCCGAGGGTGTAGCCGAGGTTGTGGAGGCGCGCGAGGGCGGCATCGACTTTGTTGGCTTCATCGATATCGATGAAGACGCGGAGGGTGAACTCGAAATTATCGGTCTCTTTGGGCGGCGGAGAGAGGGGCGTCTCGCCGGGTTTGGCGCGGCTCCAATGGATGGTGACGGTGGCAGGGACCTTGATATCGCGGACGGTGAGGAAGGCGTCGGCACGGGCGCGGCTGAGGAACTTGCTCTTGCCATCGGTGAGGAAGTAGGGCGCGGCGGGCAGGGGATTGGCGAGGGTATCGAAGAGGCGGATGCGGTAGATTTTGAGCACGCGCTCGCAGGGCGAAGGGCCGCCGATGCGGTCATAGAAGCGGCAGGCGAAGGTGGTGTCGGTGGCTTTGGTGTGCTCTTCGCGTTCGTCGCCGGGGGTCATGCGCTTCTTGGCATCGAGGAAGAGGCGCTTGTGGCAGGCGCCGGTGGATTCGGTGGCGGTGGGGCAGGGCCAGAGGGAAGGCGTGACCTTGGTGGTGGGGCGGAAGAGGTAGACGACGACGCGGCGGTTGAGCAGGTTGGCGGTGTTGCGCTCGGTCTTGGTGAGGCTCTGGTTGTCTTCCTTGGAAAGCAGCACAAGCGGATTGAATTTACCGCAGCCCTGGTAATCGGCCTTGCCGCCGGGGTCGGCACCGCGCCCGAGGAAATCGGACTTGGCGAGCGGGACGGGGCAGAGCGTCTGCATATAGGCCTCGAAGACCTGCTTGCGCGGCGTGCCGGCGGGGAGGCCGACGACTTCGTGGAGTCCGGCGACGGAGGGGTTGTGCTGCCAGTTATCGCCTCCGAAGGGCTGGGTGTAGAGCTGTTCCCAGATGGCGGCATCGTGGATGAGGACGCCGTAGACGGCTTTGGCGCGGCGACCGCTGAGGTGCTTGTTGTAGTCCTCGTCGCCGACGGGATCGGCGTGGCCGAAGATGCCGAGGGGCGGGAGTTCGCCGTGGGGGTTCTTGCGCTTCTCGCGCAGGTCGGGGAGTCCGGTGAGGAGTTTGGAGACTTCGGGGCGGACGAAGGAGGAATCGAAATCGAAGAGGATGTCGCCGAGGTGGAGGCAGGCGATGGGGACGATATCGAGGCCGAGGACGTTGAAGGTGGCGGCGGTGGCGGTGGAGACGAGCATGGGCTGGAGGCGCCGCTCGGGGTGGCTGGCGACTACCCCTTCGTCCGAGGAATCGAGTATGGCGCCTTCGTCGTCTGGCCCGGTCACAGAGAGCACTCCCTTTTCGGCGGCAGGCTAGCTGCCGTAGACTTCCTTCAACTTGGCGCGGGTGGCGCCATCGGGCTTGCCGGTGATGGTGAGGCTGTAGTCGCACTGAAACTCTTCGAGCGACCAGCCGAGGCGCAACTGCTCCTCGCCATCTTCCATGCTGCCCCAGTAGTATCCCAGATTGATGAGGCGCGCCTTCCAGCCGGTGTCTTTGTCGACGGGGTCGAGGTGGCCGAGGTGGAGGGGGATTTCGTAATCGAGATCGGGAATGGCGAGGGTGCCGTTCTCGGCCGATTCGGGAATGAGTTGCTCGATTTTGCCGGTGCCATCGGTGGTGAGCGGGTAGACGGCTCCGGCGATTTCGAGGCGGCACGGGGTGCTCTTGAGCGGGAGGTTATCGAAATCGCGGACCACGATGCGGAGTTTGATTTTGGAGATTTTGACGCGGAAGCGGTGCTGTTTGGTGGTGGGCTTGCTCTCTTCGCGGGGTTTGTTATCGGGGATGAAGAGGACGTCGCCGGGGAAGAGGACGTTGGGGTCGGGGCGCTGCTCGCGCAGTTTGGCATTCTCGCCGGCGTTCCAGATGGTCTGGTAGTGGCGGAAGCCGAACTGCTTCGCCACTTTGGCGAGGTGATCTCCCTGCTTGATCGTGTAGGTTCCCATCAGCACCCCGGTAACGCCCAGGCGGCGTTAGACAAGCGTCTTAGCAGTATAGGAGATTGGTCGAGAGGGGGTCAATGGAGGGAGAGATGGGGAGTGGTTAGCAGGTGTGGCGGCGGCGACGTCTTTCGCGGATCGTGCTGCGCGGATCGTGCTGCGCGGATCGTGCTGCGCGGATCGTGCTGCGCGGGGAAATTCCGAATTCAGTGAATCCACGATCGGCGTGCCGTTTCCGGACGCGGTTGCGAGATTGAGCCTGGGCACCCCTGATCGTCCCTGATTGTCCCTGATCGTCCCTGATCGAGCGGAGCGGGAAATTCTGAACTGGATCGGCGGCCGGCAGGCCGGCATTCCGGTTCGGGCGCGCACTCAGGTGCAGTTCCTGCCGTGCGGAAGGCAGGAAGTGCTGGGGGCAGGAGTGTGCCAATCCCTTCTGGAGGCGTCCTCATCAACCTGGCAGAGACACTGGCGATCTGCAGTGTGACATTCATGACGGACCGCACACTTTCTCAAGGCAGGCGGACGCCCGATTGTCCCCTCGCAGACCAGGGAGCGAATTGGCACTGCTCGTGCACATAGGTATGGTCGACCGTGGTGTGGAAGTACGCGTCAAAAAGGAAGACTCTATGTGGCACATCAGGATGGCTGCGGTACTAATGGCGGTCTCGGCCGCGTTTCTGGCGGCACAGGATCCCCCGAGCCGGGTGGCACGCCTCAATTACCGGGAAGGTCCGGTATCCGTCCAACCGAGCGGTGTGAATGACTGGGTAGATGCCGACATCAACCGGCCGCTGACTACAGGCGATGACATCTGGGTCGGCGACAGCGGTAGAGCTGAGTTTCACATCGGATCGACGGCGTTACGCCTGAGCGCGCACTCGGACCTTCAATTCCTGAATTTGGACAATCAGACTATCCAGATCAGTTTGTCGGAAGGGACGCTCACGGTCCACGTTCGCAATCTCGCGGCGAACCAGGTTTTTGAAGTGGACACACCGAATCTGGCTTTCACCATACAGCGACCCGGCGAGTACCGCATCGAGGCGAATCCCGATTCGCAGACCACCGTCATCACGGTGCGCGATGGAGCGGGCGAAGTGACGGGCGGCAGCCAATCGTTCCCGGTCTACACGCGGCAACAGGTAGTGGTGCAAGGCTCCGATCAAATCAGCTACAATCTCACGGCCGCCGGTGGAGCCGACGCATTCGACCAATGGGGCACTTCGCGCGATCGCCGCGAGGACCAATCCCAGTCCGCACGGTATGTGTCGCGCGAAATACCCGGCTATGAGGACTTCGACGAATACGGGCGCTGGGGGAATCAGGCCGGGTATGGCCAAGTCTGGATGCCGACTACGGTCGCCGCAGGCTGGGCGCCGTATCATGACGGGCATTGGGCCTGGATCTCCCCGTGGGGCTGGACTTGGGTGGATGACGCCCCGTGGGGATTCGCGCCCTATCACTATGGCCGTTGGGCCTCGTTTGGCGGCCGCTGGGGTTGGATCCCCGGGCCCGCCGGTGTGACGCCAGTGTATGCGCCCGCGCTGGTCGGGTGGATCGGCGGAGAGAGAGGCGGAGGCGGTTTTAGCCTGAGCTTTTCAATCGGCACGGTCGCGGCGGTTGGGTGGTTTCCCTTGGGTCCTCGCGAGCCGTATTACCCGTCGTACCAGGCGAGCCAGGGTTACTTTGCCCGGGTGAACGATACGAACACGGTGTTCAATAGCACGACCATTAATAACTACTACAGCCGGCGGGATTCGAATAATCCGGGGATTACGTATGCGAACCAGCGGGTCCAGAACGGTGTGACGGCGGTACCGGAAAACAGCTTCGCCAGCGGGCGCCGGGTGAATCAGTACGCGCGTGCGGTGCCGGCTGCGCAACTGGGTTCGGCGCGGGTTGTCATGGCTCCGGCCATTTCGCCCCAAAGGGCAAGTGTTTTAGGTCCGGGGGCGGATACGGCCTCGCGGGCTGCGCGTCCGCCGGCCAACGTGTCGAGCCGGCGCGTGGTGGCGCGCACCACTCCTCCTCCGGCTCCGGTGCCGTTCGAGCGGCAGCAACCGGTGCTAGCTAAGAACCCGGGGCGCCCGCTTGCACCAGTTGAAGTGCAGAAGATGCGTCAGGGAGCGGCTCCGGGCGCGCCGGTTCGGGTGATGGATATGGGTCGGGTCAAGCGTATCCAGCCGACGGTGGGGGCTGCGCCACAGGGCGGGCGGCAGCCGAATGCTCCTCAGTCCCCGGTAGTCGGGCAGCAGGGCGCCCAGCAACAGCAACAACAGAGGCAGCAGCAGGACACCCAGCAACCGCAGCAACAGAGGCAGCAGGGCGCCCAGCAACAGCAACAGCAAAAGCAGCAGCAGAACGCTCAGCAACAGCAGCAACAGAGACAGCAGGGCGCTCAGCAACCGCAGCAACAGAGGCAGCAGAACGCTCAGCAGCAGCAAAAGCAGCAACAGGACGCTCAGCAACCGCAGCAACAGAGACAGCAGGGCGCTCAGCAACAGCAAAAGCAGCAGCAGGACGCTCAGCAACAGCAGCAACAGAGACAGCAGGGCGCTCAGCAACAGCAACAGCAACAGCAGCAGCAGAACGCCCAGAAACAGCAGCAACAGAGGCAGCAGCAGGACGCTCAGCAACAGCAGCAACAGAGGCAGCAGGACGCTCAGCAACAGCAGCAACAGAGGCAGCAG
>CAIRBY010000858.1 GCA_903876865.1 uncultured Acidobacteriia bacterium | reverse complement strand
GGCGTGGTGTTCGCGCACATGGAAAAGGTGGCGTACGATCCGGCGGGGCGGGTGCACACGTTCTGCCACGCGGTCCGCGACAAGTGGCACGTGATGGGCGTGACGCAGGGCGCGGGGCTCAGCCTGCAGTGGTTCCGCAATCAGCTTGCGCCGGGCGCGGAATACGATTCGCTCACGGAGGAAGCGGCGAAGTCTCCCGCGGGTGCGCAGGGGCTCTTCTGGCTGCCGTATCTGATGGGCGAACGCACGCCGCATCTGGACGCGACCATCCGGGGCGGCTGGGTCGGGATGACGGCGCGCAGCACGCGCGCGGACCTGATCCGGTCGGTGATCGAGGGCGTCTCCTATAGCCAGCGCGATTGCCTGGACATCATCGAGGAACTCGGCGTGAAGGTCAGCGATGTGCGGGCCTCCGGCGGCGGAGCCAAGAGCGCGTTCTGGCGCGGCCTGCTGGCCGGTATTCTGAACAAGCGGGTGGTCACGCTGGAGACGCAGGAAGGCTCGGCATACGGCGCCGCGCTGCTTGCCCTCTCCGACGTGTATGGCAGCGTGCCCGAGGTGTGCCGGGTCGCGATCAAAGAGACGGAAGCGGTATCGCCGGACGCGGGGGAAGCGGCCTTCTACCAGAAGGCGCACCGGATCTATCAATCGATGTACCCGGCGCTCAAGCCGATCTGCGCGGAGATCGCCGCATTGTAGGGCAGGGGGTTCTGGCCTTTCGGTCGCCCTGGACAGCAACCGACGACCGCGGACTACGCCCTCGCTGGCCTTTCGATCGTCGGTGATAGTTGATGCTTCGATGCACTAGCGGGACCAGGTGGTCCCGCGCGGACGGGGGCGTCCGCCCCACTGGGTCGGGCGGAGTTTGGGGCCGAGGTTTATTTGAGCGGGATTGGGCGAAATCGCCTGCGCTATCTGGCGCTGAGGCGCGTGACTAAGTCGTAGATGAAATCGACGCCTTCGTCGAAGCTCTTGACCAGGATGCGCTCGTCGCGGCCGTGGGCGCGGACGTCGTCTTCGTCGCCGAATATGCCGCTGACGCCATAGGTCGGGATGCCGGCGCGGATCAGGTAGATGCCATCGCTCGCGCCCGAATCCATGGTCGGAATCACGGGCAGTCCGGGCCAGAGCTTGTTCGTGGATGCGGTGACGGCGGCCATCACGCCCGCGTCGATCGGGTGATAGGGCGTGATCACGGCCTCTTTGATTTCGGTGAGCTTGATCTTGGGGTCGGCGAGAACCCGTTCGAGCGTGGCGCGGATCTCGGCGGGCTTATCCACGGGGAGCAGGCGGCAGTTGACCGTGGCAGTGGCGAGTTGCGGCAGCGCATTCTCGGCGTGGCCGCCGGATAGCATGGTGGCCACGCAGGTGGTGCGCAGCTGAGCGTTATAGATTGGGATGGCGGAAAGGCGCGCCACGGCGCCGGGTCGTTGGGGTTCTGCACCATCATCTTGAGGTCCGCGCCCAACTGCCCTCCGTAGATGTTGGCGCCGCGCTCGAAGGCGGTGCGGGTCACATCGAATAGATGCACGGGGAAATCGAATTTACCGAGGCGCGAGAGCCCGTCGGAGAGGTGGTAGATCGCGTTGTCCTTCGTGGGCAGTGAGCTGTGCCCGCCGTTGTTGGTGGCTTCCAGCTTGAAACTGAGAAAGACCTTTTCGGCCGCCTGCATGGCCATGAAGAGGTGCTTGCCATTCTTGATGTGGCCGCCGCCGGCATCCAGATTGATGCAGTACTCGGCATCGATCAGTTCGCGGTGTTTGGTCACCAGCCAATCGATGCCGTTGGCGGGACCACCCTCCTCGTCGCTGGTCAGGGCGAGAATCAGGTCGCGCGAGGGCCGGTAGTTTTCACGCTTGAGGCGGAGGAAGGCGGCCACCAGGGTAGCGTCGCCATCCTTCATATCGGAGGCGCCGCGGCCGTAGAAGTAGCCGTCCTGTTCGCGGAACTGGAAGGGGTCGGCGGGCCAATCCGCGCGCCGGGCCTCGACCACATCCAGGTGGCCGATGAAGAGGAGCGGGCGGGCGGGACCGGCGCCGTGGAAGCGCACCACGAGGTTCCCCTTGCGGGCCGGGCCGAGCACGGTCACATCGCTCGCGGCGAAGCCTGCGGCGCGGAAGCGTGCGGCCATGGCCTCGGCGGCGCGGGTATTGTCGCCCACCGAATCCGTAGTATTGATCTCGATCAATTGCTTGAAAATCTCG
Organism: uncultured Acidobacteriia bacterium; assembly: GCA_903876865.1. GTDB lineage: Bacteria > Acidobacteriota > Terriglobia > Bryobacterales > Bryobacteraceae > Solibacter. Next base: position 359 of record CAIRBY010000858.1, on the reverse strand, counting down.
CGCGCGATTTTCTGTTCGGGCGATTGCGCGAAGAGCGGGGAAAGGGCGAGCAGGGCTGCCAGCAGACGCATCGTTCGATTATGCCAGTTCCCGATGGCCCAAATGAGTTGCAACGGAGGCGCTTGGGCCGGCGTAGGCAGGGTGTACGCCGGAAACCGTGGCCTCTTGACCGACCATCCGCTACCTGCGCGCGGGAAAACCACGCTGGGCCTTTTACTGCTGGCACTGGCTGCAGTGCTGGTGCATGGCTACCATCCGGGTGCGGACGATGCGGCGATCTATGTGCCCGCGATCAAGCAGGTGGCCGACCCGGCGCTTTACCCCTTCGGCGCCGAGTTCTTTCTCTCACACGCACATCT
>CAIRBY010000857.1 GCA_903876865.1 uncultured Acidobacteriia bacterium | reverse complement strand
TTTGACAGCGTGAGAGCGCATGCCGCAAACTTCCACACAGGACCAGGACTTATTCCCTACATTTGAGGGTATTATTTGGAAGATTTGTGGGTCTATTCTGACTAACATGGATTAGAATGGCATCTGTACAGCGAATCACATATGCATGTGCTGAGAAAAAAGAGTGTCCCCTTGCGGAGGGAACTTACGATATATCCATAGAGCTTCAGTGGCTTCCGCCCGGTAACGCGCGAACTTCGCGCAGGTTGTATCCGGGCACCAAGCTTCAGGCGTAGAAGTCGACCCCGAGCGGCTCACTGTCGAGGTAGGTGGTGAGTAGTGCCTGCTCAGGCAAGGATCGGTGCAAATGAAACGGGAAATACCGAATGAACTAAAGCGCGCTTCTTTGGAGAAGGTCCTGGAAAGCCATACGTTCGCTCGGGCGGAACAAATGCGGCGGCTCCTTCACTGGTTGGTGGACCGAGCCATGGAGGATGGAACCCCACCTTCTGAATATGAAGTCGGCAGGGATGCTCTGCACCGTCCGGAGTCTTTTGATCCCCAGACGGATTCGCTGGTGCGGAAAGAGATGAATCGTCTCCGCGCGAAATTAAAGCTGTACTATTCCTCGGAAGGCAATTGCGATTCGGTTTGCATCCGCAGCGGGGACGGGTACCGGATGGCCTTCGACTGGGCTCACCCGGTGGCGGCCAGCAACGGGCAAACGAACGGGCATGGTTCCCTGCTGGTGCTGCCCTTAAATGCGGGCGATGGCTGCACGGAAACAGCGGAGGCCTTCTACGAGGAGTTGCTGCTCCACATCGCCTCCAGCGGGAAACTCCACTTGATTTCGCAGACCACGGCAAGAATGTACGGGCAGAGCTTCGGTGACGTGCGGGATTTTGCGGCGAAGACCGGCGCGGAGTACGTCATGGAAGGCACCCTCCGAACCAAGGGCGATGCGGCGCAAGTGACCATCTGGCTGGTAAATGGCGCAACCGGCATCGCGCAGCAACTCTCCCGGCTGGCCGGGAATGACGTAGGCCACTTGGCGGGCCAGGTCGCGCAATTACTGGTCTCGCGGATTCAACCGGCGAACTAACGCCCATTTTATGAATCTGTCACAGGGATGGCGCAGGTAGCGGCCTGGTGCCGGCTACCTGCCCATCCAACCGCCATCCACGGTGAGGATGGTGCCGCTCACGTAATTGGAAGCGGGCGAGGCAAGGAAGACGATTGCCCCCGCGAGATCTTCCGCAGCGCCCCAGCGGCCGGCGGGAATTCGTGCCAGGATCGCCGCATTACGGACTTCATCGGCGCGCAACGCGATGGTGTTATCGGTGGCGATGTAGCCGGGAGCAATGGCGTTAACCTGCACATTCTGTCCCGCCCATTCGTTCGCCAGTGCTTTCGTCAGTTGCGCCACACCGCCCTTGGCCGCGGCGTAACCGGGCACGGTGATGCCACCCTGGAAACTCAGGAGCGACGCGGTAAAGATGATTTTTCCACCGCCGCGCTCCAGCATGCCACGCCCAAACTCGCGGGCGAGCACAAATTGAGCGCTTAAATCGACCTCCAGCACCTTATCCCAATACTCATCCGGATGCGAAGCCGCCGGTTTCCGCAGGATGGTGCCGGCATTGTTGACCAGAATATCCACGGCGGGACATTCGCGCTGCACACGCTCCACCAGGCCATACACGGCGGGGCGGTCGCCCAGATCGCAGGGGTAGGCCCAGCAGCGGCGGCCGCAGGCTTCCACGGCTTGCGCCACCGCGCTGCCGGTGGTTTCGAGCGTCGCGCTGGTGGCCACGATATCCGCTCCGGCTTCCGCCAGCGCGATCGCCATGGCCATGCCGATGCCGCGCCGGGCACCGGTCACGAGCGCAATCTTACCCGTAAGACTGAATTGATTCAATATGTTCACAGAACTCACTCCGCGCAGTTGACCAGAATCTTCATGCAATCGCCGCCGCCTTCCATGCGGTGCATGGCGGCTTCGAGTTGCTTCAGGGGCAGGACGTCCGTCACCAGTTTGTCCAGCGGGAGGCGGCGCTCCGCGGCAAGTTGAATGGCGCGTTCGAAATCCTGGCCCTCATAGACGCGCGCGCCGCAGAGGCGCAGTTCGCGCCAGAAGAAGCGGAAGAGATCGACAGCGGGAGCCTCGCCATAGATGGCGACCACGACGATCCGCCCGCGGGTGCGAGGCAGTTTCGTCATCATCTCCGCGCCGGGTTTGGAGCCGGAGACCTCGAAAACGACGTCCGCGCCCGCGCCCGCGGTGCGCTCATTCACCAGCGCGACCAAATCGACCTCCCCGGGGTGAACCGCCTCGACGCCGAGATCGCGGGCGAGTTGGAGGCGAAACGGGTTGACCTCCGCCATCAGGACCTTGGCGCCGCGCGCCTGCGCGACCAAAGCGATCAGTATGCCGATCGGTCCGCCGCCGATCACGACTGCGAATTCGCCGGACTGAATCTCGCTCATGCGGACGTCATGGCAGGCGACGGCGATAGGCTCGATGAGGGCGCCCTCGCGCAGGGAGAGCCCTTCGGGCAGACGGTGGAGCGTGTGGGCGGGCACGGTCCACGAGCCTTGCAGCGCTCCCGGAGTATCGATGCCGATGAACTTCAGATTGTGGCAGATGTGGCTATGGCCGGCCTTGCAGGCCGGGCACGTGCCGCAGGGGTCCAGCGGACGCACGGTCACGCGATCGCCGGCGGCCCAGCCTTCCACGCCGCTGCCCACGCGCGTAATCGTGCCGGACATCTCATGCCCCATCACATGCGGCAGAGTCAGCCGGTGCGCCATGGCTCCGTGATAGAGATGCAGATCCGTGCCGCAGATGCCGCAGAAGGCCACCTGAATCTGCACCTGCCCCGCGCCCGGAGCGACGGCAACGCATTCGCCGACCCGCAAGCTCCGATTGCCTTCAAAGAATACCGCCTGCATTTTGGCCTCTTTTCTACTTGGTGTAATGTGCGCTCGCGGCGAGGAAGAAGATGGTGCCCACGGCGATCACCGCGCCGTGCGGCAATCCGAGCGCCTTCTTGTTCTTCACGTCCAGCTCTTCGTTCTTCAAATAGGCGGGACGTCCGCTCCGCATCTCACTCAGAATGAAACTGACATTGAAGAGAGTCTTCTTCAAGCGCCCTCGCGATAGCGCGAGAATCACCGACATGATGCCTCCGGTGATGGCGGTGAGGATGAAAATTCCAACCCAGTTTTCCCAACCGACGATGGCCCCAACCGCGGCCATCAACTTCACGTCCCCCGCACCCATCGCACGCAGGGCATAGAGCACCACGTAAAGTCCGAAGGCAAGTCCGAGCCCCTTCAGCGCGAAGAGCGTGCCGGAGAAACCAGAGTAGAGGAACGTGTTGAGCGCGATCCCCGCCAGTACGCCGAACACGTTGAGCCAGTTGGGAATGCGTCGATACATGATGTCGTAAACGGCGGCACCGAGGACCAGCGCGAGCAGCACAGCCTCCGCGCCGGGTGGAGGGAAGGAAAGACTCATGGAGAGTCAATTGTACCGCGCTTAAGTACCGCGCTTATCGGGAGCCGGCAGCGCGAGAGGCCTAGTGCTGAACCGTGATCAGAGTGCCCGGCTGCGTGCTGAATCCGGGGGAGGTTGCAGTGATGGGCAGATCGCCGTCGGGGGCGTTTGGCGGAACCACGATATTGAACTGGAATTGGCCGGGCGCCACCAGTCCGGCAAACTGCACGGTAGCCGGAGTGCCGCCGATTTTGATCACCGGCGTTGGCGAAAGCACACCGGACTGGAGCAGCGAACCGCTGACCACGGGCGTGGAGGTGGGCCCGAAGCCATTGGCATAGACGGTAACGATCTCGCCGGGCTTGGCGGGCGTGGTTGCCCCAGGATAGAGGCTCGCGGGTCCGAGATAGGCTCCGGTACTGTGAATCGCGGCGATGTAGGGTCCGCCGCCAAACACGAAGAACGAGGGAGCCGCGGCTTGCGCCTGCGCGGTGAAAGCGGCAGTGACAGTGCCATTATTATTGACCTGCACCGCCACAGGGCCGGCCATTGCATCGGGCGGGGTGAGGATGTTCACCTGCGAGGGACTGATGTAATAGATGTAGGCGGGCTTGCCGTTGACACTGACGCTGACGCCATCCAACGCTTTTGGCATCTGGCCGTTGACGAAATCCGCGCCCTGCCAGATTCGTCCGGCTCCCGGCTGCGCCAGGCTCACACCCTTCACCTCCACCCACGTATTGGGGGCGATGACGGGAGCTTCGCCTTCCGCATTGGCGACCAGGGAAATGGCCGGCGGCACGAGTTCGAGGTGCGCCTGCGCGACCGAGGCGGGGAAGGCAGCGGCATTATCGTGGAAGACTTCAATGTATTGTGCGCGCAGCGGACTGCTCTTTCCGGCAGGATAGATCCCGGTTTCCAGCAGCGTGAGATAGGTCGATGCGGTGCAGGGAGTGGGATTGGTGACGGGTTCGGAGCAGGCTGCGCCCTGACCCTTCAGATACTCGTTGGTCTGGAACGCAGCCATGGCGCCAAGCGTCTGGGCGTAACCAATCACGGCCGCCGACGCCGCTTCGCCGGGCATCAGGAAATCGAATTGCACCACCAGGCGTCCCGGTAATTTCTGGCTGGCGGAAGAGATTAGTGACAAATTGCGGTCGGCCGCGGCTGCCGCTCCGGTGAGGACCGATCCATCCTCGCCGATGGCGGGAAAGGGATCTCCGGGGATGATGGAAACGCTGAATGGCTTGTCCGGGAAGCTTTTCCCGAACGACCCGAGGAGAGAGTTCCAGGCTTGCAGCAGGAGCGAGGGACGATAGCCCGCCTGCTGCCAGATGGCGATGGAGTCGGAGACGCAGGCGAGACCGGTGGATTGCGGAGTCTCCGCGGGCAGACGCAACTCCTCCGTAGTCCGGTTGATTCCGGTGAGGCGGAGCAGAGTGATGGAGTTGTAGGTACCCGCGCTCTTCAGATGAGCGGCCAGTGCCGCCAGCATGGCGTCCCATTGCGCGAGGAAAATCGGATCCCACGGACGTGGGAGGACAGCCGGATCGCAAACGCCGGTCGCGCCGGAATGGGGAGACACCGTAAAACTGAGCGCTTGAGCCCCGGCTCCAGAGGGCGCGGGCTGGAACAGCCAGGAGGGAATAGAACTGCCTGCCATAACCACCAGATCGATCTTCTTCCCGGCGGAGATGGCTTGCCCCACCCATTGATCCAGCAGCGTCCAATCGTACTGGCCCCTCGCCGGCTCGATGGCGCTCCACGCAATCACCACCGCGACGCCATCGACGCCGGGAATCTTGAACGAAGCGGTCAACTGATTGACCGTGGCGGGGGTGGCTTGAGAGACGTCGTTCGTATAGATGTAGACGCCGCGCAGATCGGGCGTGGTGGTTTGGGCGCGAGACGGCACACACAGCCAGGGCAGAGCAACGGACAATCCCAGAGCCAGGAACTTTCGCATGATCGGCGCCTCCGAATCTTCAGAGATTCTACTCCAACCGCGCGCGAAAGTTCAGATTGACAGCGTCAGAATGGTGCTTCCGGTCCCAATTCGTCCGCCACCAGGCCGACCTGTTCCAGCAGTTCCAGAGTGCGGGCAGCCTCTTCCGCGTCCACTTTACTGATGGCGAAGCCGACGTGCACCAGGACATAATCCCCGGGTTGCGCTTCCGGCACGAAATCAAGATAGGTCTGGCGCGTGATGCCGCCAAATTGCACGCGGCCGAAACGGATGCCGTTCAACTCTTCGGTATCGAGAATTTTCCCGGGGATGGCTAGACACATGGGGGCACCTGTAGCTTCGACTGAGATCGTATCACCTCGACGGCCATGGCTGCGGCAGTCGCGAGTTGCGCCGACACCGCGTCGCTCAGCCCAACGCCCGTGCGGACCTGTTCCGGTTCGATGCCGACGATCACCAGTTCCTCCGGTTCGTCGCCAAGCAGTCGCGCCGTCGCCAGCAGTTCGAGCGCATTGCCCTCATGCGCGGTGGTGGAGCGGTGCGCGCGCAGCCGTTCGATCTCAGCGCCGCGCAATTGATGCACGGTGCCGGGCGCGGCGCCGAGCCCCACCGCATCCAGCACCAGGGTCAGTTTCCTGCCGGCCATGTAGCCGAGCAGAGCCAACCCCTGCGTGCCGCCATCGACGAACTCCACCGCCGCGGGGTCCCACTCGCGGGCGGAGACGGCTTCGAGCAGGCGCAGCCCTACGCCATCGTCTTGCAGGAGCAGGTTCCCGAGCCCCAGCACCAGCACCGGGGCCCGGGCTTCCAGATCTTCGTAGGGCACCCCGTCGCGCACCTCAGCTGAGCCAGCGGTCATGATCCAAATCCTTCTTCTCGTAGAATTTGAATCCGGCCACCATGGAAGAGATGAGACCGTTCTTGAACTGCCGGTCGTCGTACAGCACGATGTAGAGGTGCAGGATCAGGAACACCACGAAGCTCCAGGCGATGGTGTGGTGCCACATGTGCAAGCGGAACGAACCGCCGCAGAGCGGAATGATCCAGCCCACCAGCTTGTCCCAGAATCCGCCGGGATTGGATTCGGAGTAAAGCGCCAATCCGGTGAGGATCTGCGCCCAGCCCAGCCCAATCACGAAGATGGTGTAAGAGAGTCCGGCCAGCGCGTTGTGGCCCAGGTGCACGTGCCCGCGGTCCAGGCGCAGATACTGCTTGGCCTGTTCCACCAGGTCCGCCCACCACTCGCGCCTCCAGACAAAGGGAAAGCCCGAGCGGGCGTAGTTATTGCCCACGTAAAACCAGTAGATGCGCAGCAGGAAGCTGAAGAGCATCACGTAGCCGGCCAGGAAATGGAGCTGACGCACGCGGCCCATCACGAAGTTCTGGTAGGCTTCCCCGCTCGGGGCCAGCATCGGCCAGCTGATGTAGAGCCCCGTGGAGAACAGCGTGATGATCGCGAGCACATTGACCCAGTGGCAGAGGCGGACCGGAAACTCCCAGACGTATTTTCGGGCGAACTGCAACTCCCTGGCGCCGGGTTCTAGTAGTTGATAGTTGGATCCCATCTTCGCCTCCTCAACGCACTACGATCTCCGCCAGCGTCTCTCCATCCGGACCGATCACGTGCGAGGCGCAGGCCAGGCACGGGTCGAAGGAGTGGATGGTCCGCAGAATCTCGACCGGCCGTTTCGGATCTGCCATCGGGGTCCCGATCAGGGCCGCTTCATAGGCGCCATGCTGCCCCTTGCCGTCTTTGGGAGAGGCGTTCCAAGTGGAAGGAACCACGATCTGGTAGTTGGCGATCTTCTGGTCCTTGATCTGAATCCAGTGGCAGAGCGCGCCGCGCGGGGCTTCGGTAAAGCCGAAGCCTTTGGACTCGGGTTTCCACGTACTGGGATCCCAATTCCGCGTATCGGCGGTGGTGGAATCGCCGTTCTTGAGATTGTCGATCAGGTGATTGTACTCGTCGAGCAGCCAGTGGACCGCCAGACGCGACTCCAACCCGCGGGCGGCGGTGCGCCCCAGGGTAGAGAAGAGCGCCTCGGGGCCAACTTTCAGGCGGCCGAGCGCATCCATTACGACCTCTTTGAAATCGCTGCGCCCGCTGGCAAAACCGACCAGCATGCGGGAGAGCGGCCCCACTTCCATCGCGTTGCCCTTCCAGCGCGGCGCCTTCAACCACGAGTAGGCCTGGTTTTCATCCAGTTCCTTGTAGGGTGGTTTCGGGCCGGTGTATTTCGGCTCGGTGACCCCTTCCCACGGATGCAGCGAGGTCTTGCCGTTGGGATAGGTATACCAGGAGTGCGCGATCTCTTCCTGAATCTGGGATTGATCGGCGAAATCCACCGGCAGCACCTGATCCAGTTTCTTGTTGAGGATGACGCCGCGCGGGAAGCGGAACTTCGAAGGATCGCCGATGCCCGCCTGCGGGACATCGCCGTACGCCATGTAGTTGCCCAAGCCGCCGCCAATTTGGGTCCATTCCGGATAGAAGGACGCGATGGCGAGCAGGTCGGGAAGATAGAGATCTTCCACGATATGGATGGCGCCCTGAATCAGGTCGCGCACCATGTTGAGCCGCTCCATATTGATGACGTTGTCGCCCTGCATGGCGATGGGCGCTGCCATGCCGCCCACGATGTAGTTCGGGTGGGGATTCTTGCCGCCGAAGATGGTGTGGATCTTGATGACTTCCTTCTGCCACTTCAGCGCTTCCAGGTAGTGCGCCACCGCCATCAGGTTGGCCTCGGGCGGCAGTTTGTAGGCCGGGTGCCCCCAATAGGCATTCTGGAAAATTCCCAGCTGGCCGGATTCGACAAACTTTTTCAACGTGCTCGCGGTGTCGCTGAAGTAGCCGGGAGTGGCGAGCGCCCACTTCGGCGCCACTTTCTGCGCGAGCGCAGCCGTGGCGGCGGGGTCTGCCTTGAGCGCGGAAACCACATCCACCCAATCCAGCGCGTGCAGGTGATAGAAGTGAATCACGTGATCCTGCACCATCTGGGTGAGGAACATGATATTGCGGATGATATCGGCGTTGGGCGGCACCTGGATGCCAAGCGAATTCTCCACGCAACGCACGCTCGCCAGCGCATGCACCGTGGTGCAGACGCCGCAAATGCGCTCGCAGAAGGCCCAGGCATCGCGCGGGTCCCTGCCCTGCAAGATCACTTCGATGCCGCGCCACATGGTGCCGGAGCTCATGGCGTCGTGGATCTTGTTGTTGTCGTCAAGCATCGCCTCCACTCGGAGGTGCCCTTCAATTCGCGTAACCGGATCGACCACTATTCGTTTCGCCATGATTGCACCCTATTTCTTCTCCGCTTCGTCCTTCTTGGTGGCAGTGCGCGCCGCGTGCGAAACCAGGTGAGCGCCAACGGCGGCGCCGGTTACCACGGCGAGTGTCTTACCCAACTGATCCGGCGTGACCTGGAAGCCGGGGAATGGGACGGAGCTGAGCCGTTGATAGAACGGACCGTTGTCCCAGAAGTTCTCTTCCGAACAGCCGATGCAGGGGTGGCCCGACCCGATGGGGAAGGAGACACCGCCGTTCCACTTCACCGTGGAGCAGGAGTTATAAGTAGACGGACCGCGGCAGCCCATTTTGTACAGGCACCAGCCCTTACGGGCGCCATCGTCATCCCATGACTCCACGTACTGCCCGGCATCGAAGAAGGCGCGGCGCTGGCACTTGTCATGGATGCGCTGGCCGTAGAACATCTTGGGGCGTCCGGCGCGGTCGAGTTCGGGCAACTTGTCGAAGGTGAGGATGTAGGTCAGCACACCGGTCATCACCTCGGCAATGGGCGGGCATCCCGGTACATTGATGATGGGCTTGCCGGTGATGATCTTCTTGACCGGTTGCGCGCCGGTCGGGTTCGGCTTGGCATTCTGCACGCAGCCATGGCTGGCGCAGGAGCCCCAGGCGACGATGGCCTTGGCGTCTTCGGCGGTCTCTTTCAAAATGTCCACGAAGGCCTCGCCGTGAATGGTGCAATAGACGCCGCCGTCTTTGGTGGGCGCATTCCCTTCCACCGCCAGCAGATACTGGCCCTTGTAATC
>CAIRBY010000856.1 GCA_903876865.1 uncultured Acidobacteriia bacterium | reverse complement strand
GACCTCGCCATCGGCCAGTTTGCGGTGCACGAAGAAGAGGTTGGTATCGGGCTGCGGCTTGGTGTATTCGAGGTCCGGAGCCACCTTGAGCGCAGCGAGCGCCTCGCCAATGGTGCCGTTGCCGAAGACCTTGCCTTTGCCAACTCCCGCGCCCCAGAGCTGATCCACGATGCTCTTGAACTCGGCCTGATCGTCGCCCTGACTCGGCGAATCGGTGGGCTTGGGGCCCACCACGATCGCGCCGGCAGTCACCAGATCGCGAAGCTTGCGCAGCACCGCGACGGGCATGTGCTGGCTGTTGGGATCGAGCGCGAGCACGCGGTAGCTCATGCCGGTGGTAGTGGTGATGCGTCCGTTGGTCACGGCCAGCTTGTTCTTGAGCGCGTCGGAATTGACGTAGTCGAAGTTGTAGCCGGCGGGAATCTCGGGCGGCTTGGCGCTGAACAGAGCGGTCACGTTGGAATCCTCGCCGTAGTAGTAGAGGATGTCGGCCACGTACTTGCCCTGCTGCAGCATGTAGGAACTGCGCGCCAGGTAGGTGGTCCAGGGCTTGGCGAGTTCGCCCCAGGTTTCGTGGCGTGTGAACCACTGGCCGAAGGGTCCGAGGCCGAGGCCGGGGATCTTATCGTTCACGGGCTGGTGGACGGAGGTGTGGATGACGAAGCGGTTCAGGCCCATCGCCATGAGGCGGTCCGCCGTGGGCTTCAGCGTCTCGGGCGAGAAGGTCCAGGCGCCGCTGCCGGCGGTGAGCGATTCGGCGGCCACCAGATTCTGCCCGTAGATGTGGGCGACGGAGGCGGATTCACGCACGTCGGCATCATACTGCGAACTGGTGCGGCCGGCCTGCGCGGTCCACATGGCGCTCATGGGCACGGCGGCGCGGCGTTTCACTTCCATGCCATCGCCGATGAAGGCGCGGCCGCTCTCGTGCGATTCGGTGTAGCGGGCCATGTCGCGCGCTTTGAGGATGTCGGTGAGCTGATCGTAGTGGTAGTCGGCGGTCAGTTCGCCCAGGGTCTTGCGGAAGTCCCAGAGGAAGCGGTCGCTGGCGGTGGCGCTTTCGATCACGCGGCCGGTGAGCACGGGCAGCCACGGGTGCATATCGTAGCCGCGGCGCTTGCTGAATTCGGCGAAGAGGTCGTCGGTCCAGTTGGCGACACCGGCTTCCCAGCTATCGGTGATCACGTATTGCAGGCCGCGCTTGCCCATCAGCGGACCCACGGTGTCTTTGTACTGGCCCAGGTAGTTGTCGAAGTAGGCTTTGACGAACCTGGGGTTCATTTTGTCGACTTCGAGTCCGGTGGCTTCGGGCGAGGCCGGCGAGTTGCGCGCGCCGGTGAGGGAGTAGCCCATGCGGACGACGGTCCAGTTGCCGGCGGGGGGCGTCCACTCGAGCGTGCCATCGGCATGCATCTTGGCGGTGAGATCGATCACGTCGGCCTTGTGCACCACATCGGTGGCGGGGACTTCCGGCGTGACCATGGCATAGATGCCGATGGCGGCGGAGAAGGCCGCCTTTTCCTGGAAGCGGTTGACGGGCGCGGAGGGGTGCAGCACCAGTTCGGCGATCTGGGTTCCGGCGGGTGCGGCCGGGGGAGCCGCTCCGAAGGCGCCGCCGCCCGCACCGGCGCGGCCGGCGGGAGGCGCCAAGGTGCGCACGGTCACGCGGAAGAAGCGCGCGGTGACGGCGGGGAAGGTGAGGGTGCGCGCGCCGCCCGGAATCGGCGCCACGGTTTTGAAGCTCTGCCCGTCCGTGCTCGATTCCAGTTCCTGATTGGGGGTCGCGGCTCCACGTCCACCGCCACGGCCGCCGCCTCCGCCGGTCACGAAGGTGAGGCCGGAGATGGTTTGGGGGCGGGGGAACTCGATCTGAATCCAGGCCTTCTGATCCACGGGAGCGGCCGGCAGCAGCGTGGCCTTGGCAAGATCGCCATCGCTCAACGCGGCCACATCGAAGGCGCCGCCGCTAGCGGTCACTTTGGCCTGCAGTTCGGCGAGGGTGTGCTCGGTCGCGGGCGTGCGGTAGGCCACTACGGAGCTATCCGCATAAAACTCCGGAGGGGGAGGGGGCGCTTCCCCGCCGCCGAATCCGCCGCGGGCGCCGGCGATGTTCTGGTAGGGTCCGGTGGTGGAGGGCGGTTTGGGAAGCGTGCCCTTGAAGGGCACTCCGCCCTGCACGCGAGTCTCGCTCCACACGTATTTCTTCATGGCCTGCGCGGGGGGAACCCAGGGACCGCCGCTCTCGCTCCAACCGGGCGAACCGGCGATGGCCATTTCCAGGCCCAGTTGATCCGCCAGCGTAGCCGCGTACTTGAAGGCGTCTTTCCACTCCGGAGTCATGTACACCAGGCGCTTTTCGACGATTTGGGGAGTGTTCAACCCGGCGTCGAAGTTCTGGAAGCCGCCGATGCCGACGCGCTTCATCCACTCCAGGTCGGCTTTGATGCCTTCCTTGGAGATATTTCCGCTCATCCAGTGCCACCAGACGCGCGGCTTGGCGCTATCGGGCGGGTTCTGGAAGCCTCCCAGGAGCCTGTCGCCCGTGTTCTGAGCGGAGACAATCCATGTCCCCGCCATTGCGGCTGCCAGCGCAACCAAGCTGAGTTTTGCGTATCGCATGCGTGCTCGAATCTCCGAAATACCCTCGGGCGCGGCAACGGAAGTTGTGAGCGTTCACACTGATCCGCCTGCCGGACCGTACAGGGAGGGCATCCTGCCGCAATCATAGGTGCCCTCACCATTCACCGCAAGAATATTCGGACTTTCTCAACCTAAATTTCGCGATGCAAAACACAGGACAAGTCCAGGATTGCGGGAAAAATAGCTAAATCTAATCATTGCTTCATTTGGAACATTTCCGGGAATGCGGTATTTATTCGTATTGAAAACTGGAGTGGGTCGTACTAGTATCTTCAGACAAAGGAACATGACGATTCCGTGTCCTTTGCCGGGCCTTGGCGCCCGTCCGTTTTGGGAGTATTTGGGGGTTACATGAGGAAGTGGATAGCCACAGTCAGTCTATTCGCGCTACTGGCAATGCTGCCAGCGGCTTACGCCCAGTCTGTTACGGGCCAGATCTCGGGAGTGGTCGTGGATCCTGCCGGCGCGCTGATTCCTGGCGCGGACGTGCAGTTAATCGACACCCTTTCGCAAACCAATCGAAAATTCACGACAGAGCCGAACGGAGCGTTCTTCTTTACCGGCATCGTGCCCGGCACGTATGACCTGAAAGTCACGCACGCGGGCTTTAAGGGCTACGACCAGAAGAACATCACGGTCGCGACTCAGGAACGCGTCGATTTGCACGAAATTCACCTGCAACTGGGCGAAACCACCAGCACGGTAGAGGTGCAATCCAATACCGTACACGTCGCCACGGACAGTTCAGACCGTTCCGTCTCCATCAACCTGACGCAGATCGTGGATACGCCGACGCGCGGCCGCAACCCGATCAGCCTGATTATGACGCTGCCGGGCACGCAATCGCTGGCGCAATCGTACGATTACCGCGGCTGGAACGGCGGCGGCATGCCGGGCGTCAATGGAGGCCAGCAG
>CAIRBY010000855.1 GCA_903876865.1 uncultured Acidobacteriia bacterium | reverse complement strand
GGCGCGTATTTGGGATCGTGATAGAGATTGTGCATCTCGCGCGGATCGTTGCGCACGTCGAAGAGCTCCCAATCCGGCGTCATGTCGGGCGGATTGGCGCCGTGGATTCCGAGCGGCTTACCGTAGTAATAGATGAGCTTCCAGCGATCGTCGCGCACGCCATAGTGCGCGGGCACGTGGTGGTCGCTGGTGTTGTGCATCCAGTAGCGGTAGTACATGGCCTTGCGCCAGTTCTTCGGCGTGTGGCCTTCCAGGCTGGCGCGGAAACTGCGGCCCTGCATTTCCTCCGGCGTGCGCACGCCGGCGTAGTCCAGGAACATCGGCGCGAAATCGATATTGAGCACCATGTCCCGGCTCACGGTGCCGGGCCTGATCGCGCCCGGGTAGCGCATGAGGAAGGGCATGCGCAACGATTCCTCGTACATCAGGCGCTTGTCGAACCAGCCGTGATCACCCAGGAAGAAGCCCTGGTCTGAGGTGTAGATCACAATCGTATTCGAGGCCAGGTTGGCGGAATCCAGGTAATCGAGTACGCGGCCTACGTTGTCGTCCACACTCTGGATGCAGCGCAGGTAATCCTTGATATAGATCTGGTAGGCCCACTTGCGCAGCTCGTCGCCCTTGAGATTGGCGGGGATCTCGGTCTTGAGATCGGTCTTGCTCATGTCCTCGCCCACCTTCATGGTGACGGTGGAGACGCTGCGCGCGCGACCTTCGTAATGGTCGTAGAGATTATCCGGCTCGGGGATGGTCACATCCTTGAACAGGTCCTGGTATTTGGACGAGGGCTCCCAGGGGCGGTGCGGCGCCTTGTGATGGCACATGGCGAAAAAGGGTTTCTTGGAGTCGCGCTTCTTGAGCCAGTCCAGCGTGAAATCGCCAATCAGATCGGTGCAGTAGCCCTGATACTGTTTGCGCCCGTTGGGCGAGAGGAAGGCCGGATTGTGATAGACGCCCTGGCCGGGGAGGATGTTCCAGTAGTCGAAGCCCGTCGGCTCGCTGACCAGGTGCCACTTGCCGATCATCGCCGTCTCATAGCCCGCGCGCTGCAACTCCTTGGCCACGTGGTTGCGCTTGGGGTCGAGCGGCTCCTCGAGCGAATAGACGCCGTTGCGATTGCTGTATTGCCCCGTGAGAATCGCGGCGCGGCTGGGCGTGCAGATGGAGTTGGTGCAGAAACAGTTGGTCAGCCTGACGCCCGCCGTCGCGATGCGATCGATATTGGGTGTGTGGTTGATGCGGCTGCCATAGGCGGAGATCGCGTGGGCGGCGTGATCGTCCGCCATGATGTAGAGGATGTTCGGCTGGGGCCGGCCTTTGGCGAAGGCGGCGGACCCAAGTAAACCGAGGAGCTGGCGGCGGGAGAGAGCGTACATGGCACCCGTAAATTATCACGACTCCGCCGGAAAGGGAAGTTCGCGCTTCACGGCTGTCGCGCCTCATGGGCGGACCGCACTCTCCCGCCGCTGCGCTACTTCGCGGAGGAGACCGGGTGGCAGTTCACTTCGTGGTCCAACTGTATGGCGCGCGGGAAGAGGATGTTGTTCTCCAGATGGATGTGGTGGTGCAGGTCGCGTTCGAAATCCTCCAGCCCCTGATAGAGTCCCAGGAAGCTGGGGCAGGCCTCGGGGGGCGCCTGGAAGTTGTCGGAGAGGGCGCGCAGGCGCGCGAGCAGGGCGCCGGCATCGTCGTGCTCGGCCAGCATACGCGAGATCGGCATCTCCACCGAATCGAAGCAACTGGGCGGTAGTTCCGCTCCGGTGGTGCGGGCGGCCTCGAGGCGGTGCAGGTAGGGGAAGAGAATCTGCTCTTCCTTCAGAAGGTGAGCGGAGAGTTCCTGCGAGAGCGCCGAAAACAGGTCCTGTATCGAGGCCAGTTCGGGATGGTTCGGGCCGTGCTTGCTCACGACCTTGTGCGCCAGTTGATTCAGGCGCGGCGCTTCCTGGCGGATATAGGTGTGGTGGTGGCCGACAATGTGGTCGATCAGAGCCTCGAACGAAGCAGCGCTCCAGTCCACTTCATCCACCGGCTTGGCTTCTGAGCCGAGCGCGCTCAGCAGTTCCAGCGCCTTCGCCACGGGTACGTTCGCGCTGGCGCAGGCCTCGGCGAGCGAACGCCTGCCGCCGCAGCAATAATCGATGCCCAGGGTTTCGAAGATCCGGATGGTCGCGGGGTTGCCGAGGGCGATTTCGCGTACGGTCTGCTCTGTATTCACTGTCATTTGCTCACCTCTGCCACAAGCATACGGCGAAGTGGCGGGGCTTCTCAGTGACCAAAGTCACCGGGCCGCGCAAATGCGTCAGAGCACCGAATTCAGATCGCTCTCCAGCCCGTCCGGGTCGAGAATGGTCAAGTCCCGCCCGTTGATTTCGATGAAGCCCTGCGCCTGCAGTCGCGCCATATTGCGCGAGACGAGTTCCCGGACGGTGCCGATCTGGGCAGCGATTTCCTGATGCGTGCCGCCGAGCGTGATTACCGTGCCGCGCGGCGTGGACCGTCCCTCTTCTTTCGCCTGCCGCAGGATGCGGGTGATCAGGCGGTGGCGCACCGTGGTGAAAGAGAGCTCTTCGATGATCCCCACCAACCGCCGCAGCCGCGCGCCTACCACCTGCAGCAGCTTGAGCGAAATCTCCGGATGCTCCATGCATACCGCGCGCAGGTCGCCGCGGGAAACGAAGAGCAACTCCGCAGCGTCCACGGCGGAAGCCGATGCCGGATACGTGCCACCATCGAACACCGGGAGTTCGGCGATCGAACTGCCCGGCCCTTCGATGGCCAGCACGTGCTCGCGTCCGTTGGCGGAGGTCTTGAAGATGCGCACTCTGCCGGAGGCGATCATATACAGGCCGGCGCACGCTTCCCCTTCCGAAAAGAGAACTTCACCCGGGCCGAATCGCCGCATTCCGCTGCGTGCGGAGAGGAGCTGAATTTCGGCGTCGGTGAGCGCGGCGAACAGGGGCGCGGATCGCAGAATGGCGATCGGAAGCGGTCGGTCGGAAGGCATTCGTCTCCAGGGAAGGTCGAGTGTCACATTCCCAGCAACTATCTTACTGGAGACGCACGCCTGCCTTTCCCGATGCCTCGCGGTGCCCTCACGCCTTCGGCAGGGCCGCCTTCACGCGGTCGGGCGTCATCGGCAGTTGCAGCACGCGCGCGCCCACGGCATCGTAGATTGCGTTGGCCAGCGCTCCGCCCAGGGTAATGATGGGCGGTTCGCCCGCGCCCAGCGCCGCTGTATCGGGATTGTCTACGAAGTGGAGTTCGATCTTCGGCAGCCAGGAAAAGCGCGGGATGTGATAACTGCCGAAGTTGGTGTCGAGCACCTGTCCGTTGCGGAATTGGATCTCTTCGGTGAGCGAGTAGCCGAGACCCATCATGATGCAGCCCTCGGCCTGCTGGCGCAGCCCATCCGGATTGACCACCACGCCCACGTCCAGCGCCATAACCACGCGTTTCACCTGCACGTGTCCGCTAGAACGGTCCACGGCGATTTCGACCATGGTGGCGTTGCAGGCGTTGGAATAGATGCCACAGGCCACGCCCATACCGCGTCCGCTGGGCGCGCGCCCGGCCTTCCAGCCGAACTGCTTCGCGGCGGTTTCCAGGACGCGGCGCACGCGCGCGTGGGTAAGGTTGTCTAGGCGGAACTGAACCGGGTCGATCCCCGCCTTGGCCGCCATCACATCCATGTGGGATTCGCGCGCGAACGTGTTGCTGTTCACCGAGGGCGCGCGCCATGCGCCCACCGCGAAGGGGTT
>CAIRBY010000854.1 GCA_903876865.1 uncultured Acidobacteriia bacterium | reverse complement strand
TGTGGGCGTGCTTCGGGATCTGCATTCCGCAGGGGACGTACGACGATCCCTTTGCGGGGGCGCGCATCCTGGGTCCGCTGCTGGCGTTTCAATTCCTGGACGGGAACCGGTTGGGGCTGTGGATGGTGACGCCGCGGGTGTGGCTGGAGCTGGGTCCGCAGGTGTTGGGCGTGCTGCGGGGGCTGGTGTAAAGCGATGCCGGAGTGTCCGAGATGCGGGCTGATCAACGCTCCCGAGGCGGCGCGATGCGATTGCGGCTACGCCCTGGGAGTGCCTGCCGAGGAACAGGCGCCGGAGCTTCGCGGGAGGTTGCGGCCTTACGCGGCGTGGCAGGTGGTGCGCGCGGCGGGTTGGGGGCTGATTGGCCTCGCGGCGCTCGCGGCGGGTTTCGCCATGGTGTATTTCAGCGGCACGGCGCTGGGCTTCGCGTTCCTGCTGCTGATGCCGTGGGGCGGAGGAGCGGTGGTGCTGGGCGGGATTCTCCTGGCGGTCGGGAGCTGGATGACGCGGTAGGGCAGGCGGTTCCGCCTGCCAACTCCCCGGGTGTAGCGGTTTGGCAGGCGGAAACGCCTGCCTTGCCCTGCCGTCCCGCCGCTTCCGCAGGGGCGATAATCAACCATGCCTTTCCGAACTCCGCTGCCGGCCCTGTTGGCCGTGCTCGTCTCCACTGCCGGTGCGTCCGCACAAACCGCGCCGGCCGGACCGGTGCAGCCGCCTGCCCTGACCGCGCTCAACAACGCGTTCCGTGCGGCGTATGCCGATGCCAAGAGCCGCGTCCTGGCCGCGTCCGGTCCGGTGCTGATTGTGAGCGGCGACAGTTTCTCCCTGCTGCGCGCGGGCAGCCGCCTCGAAGCCAACACCGGCACCCCGATCTACGATCCCGTCAAGACCATCGCCCATGTCCCGCTCGCCATCTACGTGACGCTCACGCCGGGTGACGGATCCCTCGATGACGCACGCCTCAAAACCCTCGCGAGCCTGCGGGAACTGATTCCGCCCGCCGAGGCCAGCCTCGATTCGCTGAAGCTCTCCGCCGCCACGCTCTCCCGCCAGAAGCAGATCGTGAAAACGTCCCTGGCATTTCTGGACGATGTGGCGGGCAAGCGCGCCTTTACCCGCGCCGCGCTGCTTGCGTTTACGCGTGCCATGGCGCCGCCCGTGTTGCAAAATGTCAACGAAGCTACCCGGGCGCAGTTGGATGCGGTGCACGCGCAGGTCTCGGCATGGCGTCGGGAGTTGAGCCCACAGGAGTGGAGCCAGTTGCACGTCCTGATCGTCGGCCCGCATATGCCGCGCCAGGACCTGGTGGTCACGCAGTATTTCCTGCGCCTGCTGCACGAACCCTCCGAAGGCCGGCGCGTGGTCTACGCCGAATCCCTGTGGGAAGAGCCGAAGGCGCTGGACCTGCTAGGCACGCACCTGCTCGATGGCGGCATCGGCGACGCCTTCTTCGGAGACTACATGCGCATGCACCGCGATCTGCTGGGCGATGCCGCGCGTGAGTATCTTCCGCGCCTGTTGCCGAAGTAGGGCGCTACTTCGCCTTGGAGGCCGGCGGTGCCTGCTCCTCGATCGCGACATCGGTGAAGATCACCGTATCCGAAGCATTGGCCTGATGGGAACAGACCGCGAGCCCAACCAGCAGCGGGCCGGAAAACGTGACCTCCGTGTGCGCGATCTCTTTGGGCTCGGCTCCCTCTTTGGCGATGTACATGAACACCCGCACGCCCGTGCGCACCAACTTCGCCTTGAACGTCCCCGGACCTTCGAACGGCAGATCAAAGGCGTTGGTCTCTTCGCCCTGCCGGCTGCGCCACTGTAGCGCGGGCATGCCGCTGCCGTGGAACACAACATCGGCGTAGGCCGCACCGGCATCGGCGGACTGGCGGATCATGATCCCCGCCTTACGGTGATCGGCTCCCTTGCCGAGAAAGCGGACCGTGGCCGTGACGCTGAAGTTGCCCGTCATTTCCCGCCACACGTATTGGAACTGATCCTGCTTGCCCCAGATGTTGGCTCCGGAGCCCGTGACACGGTACTCGCCGCGAGCGGCGTTGAACTCGGCGGATCCCGCGATCGCCGGATGGCCGATGTCGCCGGAGTTGGTGAAGAGGCCCAGCGCTCCGCTCTGCGCGCAGGCGGAAACAGCGACGATGAAGATCGGCAGCAGGTGACGTATGATTGCCATTTGTCAGTTCCTTCCCGTTCTGAAAGTCCAGCGGACTACTTGGCTTTGGGAGCCGGCAGCGGCTCCACCGCGACCTCCGAAAACATCACGGTATTGCTGGCCTCCTGCGTGTGCGAACTAACTCCGAGACCCACCAGGACCGGGCTGCCCAACTGGTTCAGCGTGTGCCCCAGTTCCCGCAGCGGCGCACCGTCCTTCGCGATCCAGAAGGTAATGGTGGTGCCTTCCCGCACCAGCTTCAACTGCCACGTGCCCGGCCCTTCCACCGGAAAATCGACTGTATTGGTGGTGTCCGCTTTCGAGTTGCGGAACTGCACGGCGGGGGTGCCATCGCCGTGGATGGCCAGGTGGACGAAGGGCGCATCGGCATCCGTACTCTTGCGCAGCATGATCACCGCCTTGCGGTGCCCAATACCTTCAGTGAGAAAGCGTACCTTCGTGGTGATGGCGAAGTTCCCCGACATCTCGCGCCAGACGAAATGGAACTGATCCGCCCTGCCCCAGATGTCCGTGCCGGAAC
>CAIRBY010000853.1 GCA_903876865.1 uncultured Acidobacteriia bacterium | reverse complement strand
CGCCAGCAACCCCAGCGCCGCCCCGTACACCAGCGGATCCGTCGAGTCGATCCGCAGCGGCGATCCCTTCAGGTTCTCCCGCAAACTCGCCGCCATCGCCACGCTCAGCCACGACCCGATCACCAGCCCCCGCACCACCGGCCGTCCCCCCATCACCAGCAACTCCCGCACGATGTCGCTCCGCTGCGCCCCCAGCGCCACCCGTATCCCCAAATCCCGCATCCGCTGATTCACCGAGTACGATACCGCCCCGTAAATCCCCGTCGTCGCCAGCACCGTCGCCACCGCTCCTAATATCACAATCAGCGTCACCATATTCCACATCTGCTCCGTCACCAGGTCGATCCATCGCTGCAGATTGCGCGCGATTACCACCAGGTTCGGATCGATCTCCCGGATCGCCGCCCGCACATTCTGCGACGTCGCCAGTCCCTGCGTCGCGAACCGCACCGAGCCAAACGTCCGGTTCGGATCGCGAATCCCCGTCTTCCACACCGAGGGATTCTCGCTCCCGCCCACCCGCAGCGGCGCAATGTCCTTCGCCACCCCCACAATCGTCATCACGCCTTCCGGAAATACCAGCGTCGCCCCCAGCGGATTCTGCCGGCGGAAGAATCGCCGCGCCAGATCCTCCGATACAATTACCGCCATCTCTTCGATGCCTGGAAGTCGCGCCCCTTCACCAGCGCCATCCCCATCGTCGCCATGAAGTTCGCCGATGCCGAGTACACATCCACCGGCTGCAGCGCGTCCGGCCGGCCCGGCGGCCTCACCAGCACCGTGAAGTGGTCCAGCATCGGCGCATCCTCGGATACCGTCACCGCCCGTGCGCCCGGCAGCGCCAGCAGCCGGTCCTCGATGCGCTGCAATCGCAGCTTCGCTGCCGCCCGCGCGGTCGTGTCCGGGAATCGCAGCGGCGCCACCACAATATTGCGCGGCAGATAGCCCGTATCCGCATCCAGATTGCGGCTCTCCGATTTCCCGAACAGCGCCGCCTCCACCAGCAGCAGCATGCTCATCGCCACCTGCGCCGTCACCAGCCATCCGCGAACTCGCGATCCGCCCGCCGCCCCGCCCAATGCCCCGCCGCCGCCCTTCATCGCGCCCGCCAGATCCACCTGTATCGATTCCAGCGCCGGCGCCACTCCGCTCGCAATCCCTGTCACCAGCACCACCACGCCCACATACAGAAAGATGCGCCAATCCGGCGGCATCGGAATCTCCGGCGCACTCGGCGAAATGTACCGGAACAGCGGACGCGGCACGTGATACACCAGGTACATGCTCGCCGCGCCCGCCAGCGCTGCCAGCAGCAGGCTCTCCGTCACCAGCATCCGGATCAGCCGCAGTCGCGGCGCCCCCAGCGCGAGCCGCACCGCGATCTCCCGCCTGCGCGTTGCCGCCCGCGAGAGCAGCAGCGTCGCCACATTCCCGCACGCGATGAACAGCACCAGGTAGAACGCGCCGAAGAAGAACGTCATCAAAAATAGCGTTCGCCCCGTCGCATACAATTCAAAGTTCTCCAGCCAGCTTCCGTCGGTGGTCTTCACCGCCGTCCGCCGCCCCTCCTCCATCGAATCCAGTTGCAGCTCCAATACGCTGAACTCCGCCCGCGCTCCGTCGCGCGTCACACCGGGCTTCAACCGTCCCGCCAGAAACAGCCACTCGAAATTCTCCACGAAGAAATTGCGGTCCACGTCGAAGTAAGGCTGCGCCGTGTATGGCACCCACACCCCCACCGGTTGCACCCACAGCGACGTCAGCTCGTTCACCACTCCCACAATCGGGAAGCTCCTGTTGTTGATCCGCGCGGTTCGCCCCACAACGTGCGGATCGCCCTGAAACTGATTCCGCCACACCTTCCCGCTGATCAACGCTACCGGCGGCTCTCCGGGCGCGCGGCAATCGCCCCCGTCGATCAGCCTGCCCAGCAGCGGACGCACCGCGCCTTCCACCGCGAAAAAGTTGCAGGAGACCGCCAGCGCCGGAGTGCCAGTAGAATCTTCATCGCCAATCAGGGCAGGGAACCGTGCGTCTCCTCCAGCCACTCCTTCATCCCGTCACCACATCCAGAATCCGCCGCGCCACTGCGTTGGTGTCTTCCGGTTGCGTGAGCTGCGCGAACACGCCTTCCAGGGACGATTTCTCCATCATCTCCCGCAAATTCGCCACCGAATCGTGCGCCACCACCCGCCCCTTGCGCAGAATCAGCACGCGATTGCAGACCTTCTCCACCACCTCCAGCACGTGCGAACTGTAGAGCACCATCTTGCCGCGCTCCGCCAGAGATTCCAGCAGCCCGCGCAGAATCATCGCCGCATTCACGTCCAGTCCGCTGAACGGCTCGTCCAGTATCAATAGCTCCGGATCGTGCAGCAGCGCCGCCATCAGCAGGATCTTCTGCCGCATCCCCTTCGAATACGATGCCAGCTCCGCATGCCGGTCGTCCCACAGCCCGATCAGCCGCAGCAACTCGTCCATCTTCGGCTCTAGCTGCCTGCGAGGCATTCCGCGCAGCCGCCCCGCCAGTTGCAGGTATTCGCGCCCGCTCAAGTGTGGATAGAGATGCGGCTCTTCCGGCACATAGCCCACCTGCCGCTGATATGCCTTCAGATCCTGCCGGATGTCCCGCCCGTGAAATTCAATGTGCCCCGAAGTCGGCTCCAGCAGCCCGATCAGCATCTTGACCGTGGGGCTTTTCCCCGCGCCGTTCGGTCCCAGATAGCCCAGAATCTCCCCGGGCTGAATCGCGAAGCTCACATGCTCCACCGCCGCGATGCCGGTGTATAGCTTGGTCAGTCGGCGAACTTCCAGTATCTTGATTGGACCCCGGGTGGGACAGGCCATCGTTTTTCGT
>CAIRBY010000852.1 GCA_903876865.1 uncultured Acidobacteriia bacterium | reverse complement strand
GTTCAGGAGCGCGTTCAGAACAATCAGCAGCGGCGAAGGAAAGAGAATCAACAGCGTGAGGAACACAATCGCCATCGCGATGAAACCGTGCTTCTGCGCCGGAGAAACCACCACGCACGCCGAGTGTTCCGGTGACTGCTCTGCCAGACGGTAGAGCGCCTGATGGCTGTAGCTCTTTTCGGCGACCCGCTGAAGTTCCCAAATGATATCGAACTTCGAGGTGACCACCATACGGAGTTCGGGGTCGGCCGCAAGCAGCGCCGCAATCGCGGACGAATCGGGCACGGAGGTCGCAATCCACAGCATGCCGTGTTCCCGCTTCCAGGGGATGTAGAGCTCCTGCGAATACTCGGCGAGCTTGCACGCCTCCAGCAGCGAATCGTCCACCGGATGCGCGACCAGATCGACGAACTCGAGATGGAAGTGGTCGGCCAGAGCACCATAAAAATCCCGAGGGGATATCCATCCGGTGCAGAGGATCACGTCACCCAGGCGCGAGCCCCACTCGCGGCTGAGCCGGAGCGCCTCCAGGAGTTGCTCGCGAGTGATCAGCCCCTTGCCCACCAGAATCTCGCCGAGCAATCGCCGGTTTGCGGCTTGGAGCGCAGGCATGAGCGCGGGCATCAGAAATCCCGCCACAATGCCAGCAGCAGGGTGGAACCCGCTCCCGTATTCCGCCCCGCGAACGCGTCCACCCAGGCCAGTTGAAAGCGCGTGCGCCGGTCGAACCGGGTAACCAGCGAACACTGGCTCTTGTAGAGATCGAAATCCGATTGCACGTTGGGATTACCTCCCGTAGCGAGAGGGCTCCCGTTGCGAATCCCGGTGATGCCGAAGAACTGTACCAGCCCCAGAAAGCGCCGGCTGAGGTCGATTCCAGCCGTGACATCGGAGCGGAACTGATCGGCTGGCGCGCCGGTGCGGAAGCGGTAGGCGGCTCCGCCACTGACGAACACATGGCGCACGCCCACCGTTCCGCCGCGGCCCACGTTCAGGCGCGGCTCCAGATCGACCTGATGATTACCCGGCGCGGGGGTGCGCGCTGCCGCGTAGAGAGGAAACTGCCCCGTGAACTGCACCGAAACCACCGTCGCCGATTCGCCGGTCAGGCGCCGCCGGACCCCGAACTCCATATCGCCCAAACCGCCGCTGCCGCTGGCTGCGAATTCGTTGGCGTAGCGGTTCCACGGCAGGAACGTGTCCCACACGAGCGTGGTCCGTGGCGTGACGCCATACTCCACATAGGGATTCACTTCGATCTGCCGGAAGCGCCCGCGATCCGGAAACGCCTGACGCCTTCCCGACGAATCAAACCAATGCGCGGTCTCGAGGAATGAGAAATTGAAGATGATCTGCCCGTCACCCTGATGCTGCGTCCATGCCGCTGCGTACGCCGGCCGAACCGCCCACACGAACAGCGCGGCGAGGCACAGCAGCACCGCCCCATACCAGCGACCGGGACATCGCCACCTCCTGCACCGGCGGTTCCTCCAATCCTCCATGAAGAGACTATCGGCACTCCATACCCAGTCCTTTAGGCCCTCGGCAAAAGTAATCTCGCGCCGATTTCCTGGTAATCTGCCTGTGTGCTGCTCGTGGCGGTCACCGCCCTCTGCCTGCAATCCGCTTTCCTGCCCCAAACGAACGTCGCCGCCCTGCGCCCACTGTACGAACAGGCGCTGGCGCGCCGGCGGGCGGAGTTCGGCCCGGGCGACTTGCGGACGGCGCAGGCGGCGCGCGATCTCGGCCTCTTCCTGGCCGGCCTGAAGGAAGCCTCCGCGGCGCGAACCGCGCTGCAGGAGGCCATCCGCATCGAGGAACACCTCTTGGGCGCCGCGGACCGGCAGACGCTCGCCGATCTCGCGGAACTGGCCGCCGTGTCCAACCCCGCCGAGTCCCTGCCGCTCTGGAAGCGGGTGGCGCTCTCAGGCGACGCCGAACTGGCGATCCGCGCGCGCATGGCGCTGGGCCCGATCTACCTCTCCACCGGCAACCGTGCGGCCGCCACCGCGGCGTATCGCGAAGCGCTCTCTCTGCTGGAGACCGCATCCGGCCTGGATTCGGCGGGCGCACCCGCCATCCTGAGCGCCCTCGCCGGCATACTGGAGGCGCCGGAGGCGATCCCGCTGCTACTACGCGCCCTCGCCGCCGGACGCACCGCCCAAGGCCCGCGGCACCCGGCCAACGCCGCCCTGGAAAACTCACTGGCGGAGCGCTTGCTGGAGGTCGGACGCGCGGAGGAAGCGCTGCGCGCCGCAACCGACGCCGTCGCCATCCTGCAGGAGGCGCTGGGCGAACAG
Source organism: uncultured Acidobacteriia bacterium (assembly GCA_903876865.1). Taxonomy (GTDB): domain Bacteria; phylum Acidobacteriota; class Terriglobia; order Bryobacterales; family Bryobacteraceae; genus Solibacter. Next base: position 950 of record CAIRBY010000852.1, on the reverse strand, counting down.
CATCCGCTAGTCGCCCGCGCCATGCTGACGCTCGCACGCGCCCTGGAAACCCAGCGCGAGTTCCCACGCGCCGAACGCCTCTACCTGCTGGCGATCGAGATCGATGCCACCGCCTACGGCCAGCACAACGCAGTGACGTTGGCCGACGCGCGACTGCTGGCGAAATTCCTCCGCGCACAGGGCCGAGCGGGCGATGCCGCGCAGGTGGAAAAGCGCTTCGGCTTCACAGCCCCTGGCAAATAGACGCCGCATCGGGCGATACGACCGCCACATTCCGCGCCTCTCCGCGCACCGCCCGCCAGCTTCCCGCACACCAACCAGGCAGACCCAGGAAGTTGGCAGGCGGAAACACCTGCCCTACCACCGCCAGGAATCAGTAGATCGCGATGCGGTGGTTGGCGAAGGTCAGGTGCTCACCGGCGCGGACGGCGGGCATATGGCACGTCGCACAGGCCTGCGCAGCCACCGGCCGCGCGTGTTTCACCCCGGCGTGACAGCGGGCGCAGACCGCGTTGTAGGCCTCCACTCGCGTCTCTAGCGGCGCATGTGGAGAATGGCAGGTCAGGCACGTCAGGCGGCCCTGCGCGGCCCGGAAACAGCGGCTGGCGGCGAGCAGCAGAGGCTGATGCCGCGCATTCCACGGGTCGTTGAGATTCGGAGTCTCTTCCGGAGTCGCGGGCTTGCGGTGGCAGCCGCCACAGAACTGGTTGAGCCGGTCCGCGCTGAACTTTCCGGGATTGACGGGCTTATGACCGGCCGGGTCGCGCACATGGGCTGCGGCCGGACCGTGACAGCTTTCACATCGCACCCCCAGTTCGGCGGGGACAATCTCATCCTTCGCGGAAAGCGTCACCGGGCCTGTGGAGTGGCACGAGAAGCAGCGCAGAATCCCGGCCGAGGGATCGAAGAGTCGATAGCGGACGCCCGCCGTATCACCGTGTCCGGGAGTC